>JADZFK010000069.1 GCA_020849945.1 Pirellulales bacterium
GCTCATCGTACAATCCCCTCCACACGACCCGGTTCCCCATCGCCCAGCCAACCCCGACCAGGCTCCCAATTTCCGCTAGCAATCTACTCCGAACCAAAATCTGCCCGCAATAGCGTTCCTGCACCCCGGCAGTGCTGGCATATCGAAGGTGCATTGACACCTACGTGGGCGTTGCGGTAAAAGCTCACCGCACTTTTCTGCCCTCGTATCTCAATTTCATTCTGTTCTTGTTGCAAGCAAGCGAGGTTTGTGCAGCCACCGTTCGTGGAGGCTGCGCGAATGGGTGAATCCGCGAGTCAAGTCTGTGTCTAGCAAGTCAACCAAGCCTGAATCGGAAGAAATGGCATCGACTGCGGACGGTGCCTCGTCGTTGTTTGCGCGGGTGGGGAGCGTGGTGAAGGGAATGGGTGCGAGGGCGGCCGGCCGTTGGCTACGGACAGTAATCATCGCGGGGACGGTGCTCGTGCTGATTGGCGTGACGGTGGGCGGGTGGGCCTACTTGGCGAGTGTAGCTCTGACGACCGGCGAGCCACAGATCGAAGACGCAATGGAAGCGTTGGATAAAGGCGATATTGATGAGGCGCGAAGCATCGTTAGCCACTTACTTACCAGCGGACGAGTGCCACGTTCCGAGTACGGTGGTCCACTATTCATCTTGGGGGCGGTCAAGGTCCACGAGGCTGCGCAGCAGGCGGTTCCCACGCGGCGACAAGTCGAGTTTATGATCGCCTCGCGTTACTTGGCCGAGGCGAGGGCCTACGGCCTACCACCCGTACGCGAAGCCAAGGGCTATTACTTCTTAGGGCAAAGCCTGATTGAAAGCGGCCAGTTTGAGGAAGGCGTCCTCGTGCTGAACGAGTTGGTGGGGGATTCGAGATTCAAGGACCGCACGATCACTTTCGAAGCCCAGTGGCTGTTGGTCGAGGCATGCCTGTTGATGCCCCATCCTCGCGAGGAGGAAGCCTTGCGGCATAACGATTCGCTCATTGCCCACAAGAGTCTTTCTGAAAAAGAGCGGGTCGTGGCCCATCTTCAGCGGGCCGAATGTTTTTCGCGGCTCGAACGATTCGAGGAGGCACGGCAAGTCCTTGATAAGATACCGGCCGGTGATGCAAACGCGGGCCAGATCGCCTTCATGCAAGGAAAGGTGACGCTCGATGAGATCGAAGCAAATCTGCGAAAGCTTTCACTTGCGGACGGGGCCGAGGCCACCAAGGAAATGACGAGGCCGAGCAACGCCGCGATTGCAAACCTGGATAGGGCGGGAGAGCTATCTCCGAAATCAACGCAGTTGGCGTCGATGATCAGTTATCAGAAGGGGCGAGCATTCTTGCTTCAAGGCGAGACGGACCAGTCGCTCAGGCAGTTTCAGCGAACAAGGCAGTATTACGCGGACTCGTATGAGGGGTTGGCGGCTTCGTTGGGTGAGGCCAAGTCGTTTCGACTAAAAGGTGAATATGAAGATGCCATTCTCGCGTATCGGCGGACGTTAGAGGCGTTCGCGGCGATCCCCGTGTATCGTAGCCCGGTTCTGCCAGTCGAACGATTTAGAGAAGAGTTGATGGTGACGAACAATGAACTGCTGGAGAAAGAGCGTTTTGGCGAAGCCCTGGCGTTGGCAGAGCACTTGACACCGCTCTTCACGCAGGCCGAGAAACTGGAAATCCGCAGTCAAGCCTTCGAGCGCTGGGGCACCCACTTGATGAGATTGGGGGCAGTGGAGGATTCCAGGGATTCTCAGCTGAACCTGCGGACGGGGCGGAAGAATCTGCGGGCAGCCGGCTTGGCGTTTGAGCAACTTGCGGAAAAGCGGTTCGCCTCGAAAGACTACGCAAGCGATTTATGGCGAGCATCTGAGGACTACTTCCAAGGCCAGTGCTATTCGCGCGCCGTACAAGCGATCACCAAGTACTTGCAGTATGAACCCGAGCTGAGGAACGCCCAGGCATTACTGCTGCTAGGACAATCGCAATTGGCGATGGGGAAGTTGCAGGAGTGTGTCGGTGCGTTCGAGGAATGCATCGAGTTCCATCCGTTGGATCCGGCAACGAGCCGAGCTCGGATTGATTGTGCGAAGGCCTATCTGAACTTGGGGAATGTAGACCGTGCTGAGGCATTATTACGAGAGAACATCGCCGGCAGCATGCTGAAGCCGATGAGCCCGGAGTGGAGAGATTCGCTGTTTGAGTTGGGGATGCTCCTTCAAGCCAAAGAGGAATTTGAAGAGGCCATTATATCGCTGGAGGATGCGGTCGAACGTTATCCGGAAGACCCGCGGATATTGATGGCCCAGTACCTGATCGGCGAGTGTTATCGTCGGCAAGCGCAAGTGCTCATGGAAGAAACGCGGAATTCGCATCTTGGCATCGAAAGCCAAAAAGCACAGCAGCAGGCAGCTTTGCAGTTGAATGCGGCCTTGCGTCAGTTTGAGTTTGTACAGAAGAAGATAACGTTGCAGTCGCATGATATCGACAGCGACCCTTTGTTGAGCGCGATGGTACGCAACTGCTACATGCTACAGGGGGCGGTGTTATTCGACCTGGGACGTTACAAGGATGCCATCGAAGCTTATTCAAGCGTATCGTCGCACTATTCAAACGACCCGTTTGTGCTGGAGACGTTCGTCCAAATTGCGAATTGTTGGCGGCGGCTCAACAGGCCCGATAATGCCCGAGGTACGCTGCAACAAGCACAGATCGTGTTAGAGAAACTGCCTGCCGACGCGGATTTTTCCCGCACCACGGTGCTAAGCCGCGAGGAATGGCGGATGCTCCTTACTAACATGAGCCGGTGGCAATAGCGAATGTTTGGCTGCACGCGAGCCCAATAAGCAAGATTGGATATTACCATCCTGCCGAAGCGGTTGTTTCATGCATACGACGCACACTTCCGAGCAACTGATCGAGCTGATCCGCAAGAAGCACCGGGTGCTGGAGCAGCTCCGCGCCATCGGGGGGCACCAGGCCAGCTTGGTGGGAGAAGGAGATCTGGGATCGTTATTGAAACTGCTGGCAGGCAAGCAACAGTTGATCAGTGGGTTGCAGGAAATCGAACGGCTGTTGAAGCCCTACTATGGACAGGATCCCGACAAACGAACATGGCCATCGCCCAGCGAGCGAACCGAGTGCGCCCGACTGGTCGATGAGTGCAATCGATTGTTGGAGGAAGTCGTTGCGCTGGAAAGGCAGGGCGCGGAACAATTGGATGTGCGCCGCACTGAAGTGGCCGCCCAACTCAACCAGATACACTCTGCAACTCACGTTCGTAATGCCTACCAAAAACACCATCGAAACACTGCGTAATCAGGCGATTCGAAATAAGATTATCGGTAAACATGGCGGAAGCAAGCCGAATGAAGGTGGAAAATTGAAACGATAGGCGAACTTTTTCAGAGGCTGGTTGAGAACTCTTGTCGCCAAACACCGTTGTGGAATGTCTTGTGGACGAGCCATTGCCAATAGTTGAGCTGGAAGCCGGATGACCGTTGAAAAAGACAACACGATGGAATCGACATCTGGAACGGCGCAAATGTCGTTGTTGGAGGGACGAAGCTTGGAGGCGATCGAATCTAGCGTCGCGGCGTTCAAGGTCGGCGAGCCAATTGATTTGGAAGATGTGTTGGCGGCTTGGCATACGGCCACGCTGCGGTTGGAACGAACGCATGAAACACTCTGCGGCGAGGTAGCTCGCCTAACAAAAGAACTGGAAACAAAGAACCGCGAACTGGCACGGAAGAATCGGCTGGCCGATTTGGGGCAGATGGCATCGCACGTGGCCCACGAGGTGCGAAACAACCTGGTGCCGGTTTCGTTGTATATGAGCTTGCTACGACGGAGGCTTTCCGACGACTCGGGGAGCCTGAACATTTTGGCCAAGATCGAGGCAGGGTTTACCGCCCTGGAAGCGACCGTGAGCGATTTATTAAGTTTTACCGCCCATCGTCAGCCGCAATGGCAAACGTTTTTGATCGGGGACTTGGTGAACGAAGTCTGCGAATCGCTCGAGCCGCAACTCGAGGCGCAGATGATCGACGTCGATATCGACGTGCCGCCTAACACGCTGCTAACCGCCGACCGCGAAATGATGCGTCGCGCGATCCTGAACCTAGTCCTCAATGCGATCGACATGATGCGCGAGGGCGGTTCGCTCATCATCACGTCATACGACAGTCCGCGAGGTGTCGAGCTAGAAGTGGCCGACAGCGGTCCCGGGCTTTCCGAAGAAGTGAAGCGTCGAGCGTTCGAGCCGTTCTACAGCACCAAACAAAACGGCACGGGGCTGGGCCTGGCGATCGTGTACCACGTTGCCGAAGCGCACGGCGGCACCGTGACAGCAATGAATTGCCCGGAAGGCGGCGCAGCCTTCACGATCAAGATTCCACGACGTGCCATGCGTGCCGCGGCGTAGGCCGCCTGACCACAACTTGTTTAGCCGCTATCCCAATTGGTTGATTTACACACCGTGATATCCCTGCTTCATTAAACGGTATTTTGTTTAGCCGCTGCGCGAAGCGGAGCACGAGACAATGAGTAGCAAAGCGAAAAAAGTAACGCGATTTCGTGTTCTGGTCGTAGACGACCATGCCAGTGCGCGCGAGGCCGTAACCGACGTGCTGCGCGAAGCGAGGTACTTTGTTGTCGCGTGCGCGAGCGCTACCGAAGCCCTGGCCCGCCTGACGGGCGAGATGTTTGATGTGGTCGTTACCGATTTACAAATGCCGGGGATGGATGGGCTTGAATTCATCCGCGAAATCGAGCGTCGTCGGCTGAACGTGCAAGTGTTGATGATCACGGCCCACGGTTCGGTGGGGACGGCCGTCGAGGCGATGCGGCACGGCGCGTTCGATTACATCGAGAAACCCTTCGATGCCGTGGCACTCGAGCGTTCGGTGGCGCAGGCGTGCGACCGCGGCGTGGCCACGGGCGATTCCGATGTCGATTACGCGGCGGGCATTTCTCCACCCATGAATACGATGATCGGCTCCAGCCCGGCAATGCGGCAGCTTCGCGCACGAATCGACCAGGTTGCAGCCACCGACGAAACGGTGCTCATCTGCGGCGAAAGTGGCACGGGCAAGGAGCTAGTCGCCCGAGCCATCCACGCAAGTAGCCGCCGGGCGGCTGGTCCACTTATCAGCCTTAACTGTCCGGCACTTTCCGCCCAATTGACCGAAAGCGAACTCTTCGGACACAAACGCGGCGCGTTCACGGGCGCCGAAGCCGATCGCGTTGGCCGATTCGAGGCCGCGCACACGGGGTCGATCTTGCTGGATGAAATCACGGAAATCGACCTGCCATTGCAGGCCAAATTGCTGCGCGTATTACAAGAGCGATCGTTCGAGCGGGTGGGCGCGAGCGAAACCGTGGCCGTGGATGTTCGCGTGTTGGCGACCACCAACCGCGACTTGCTGGCGGAGATCGGGGCCGGGCGATTCCGCGAGGATTTATACTTCCGCCTGGCCGTGGTGCCAATCGTGCTACCGCCGCTGCGCGAACGAGCGGAGGATGTGCTTGAACTGGCCGAGTATTTTCTCGACCAAGCCGCCGCGAGGTTGGGGCGACCCAGAGTCGAGTTAGATTCGAGGGTTCGCGAGTTGCTGATAAGTTACCAGTGGCCCGGGAATGTGCGCGAATTGCAGAACATCATTACGCGGGCCTGTGTGCTCAACCAAGGCGAG
Source organism: Pirellulales bacterium (assembly GCA_020849945.1). GTDB lineage: Bacteria > Planctomycetota > Planctomycetia > Pirellulales > Lacipirellulaceae > JABDGM01. Next base: position 5,678 of record JADZFK010000069.1, read on the forward strand.
GCAATCACTGCGGCAGAATTGCGGCCGTGGCTGCGCGAGAGCGGTATTGCAAACAACTGCCTACCGAGCGAGCCGGCGATGGACGATGCCGCGGAAATGGGTATTACGCTCGACGAGATGGAACGACGGCTGATCATCGCCACGCTGCGGCGGTGCGATGGTCATCGCGCCAAAGCGGCCGAGCGGCTCGGCATCGGCCTTCGTACGCTCACCGGCAAGCTCAAAGTCTACGGTTATGCGCCCCGGGAAAAAGATTTTGCGGTTGTTGAGTAAACAACGATGCTTAATAGTTAGACAGCTCAGCATGTTGTGGTTGATCCATGCTCTGCTGTCGTGGCATGAAACGGTTCAAGTAGGCTGCTCAAGCGGGAGGTTGCAATGCTTCCATCGATGTTTCAATCGACGACGATTCCGGTGCTGGAGCAAGTCGTAAAGTTTACCGAGGCACGGCACGGTGTGCTGGCAGGCAATATTGCCAATTTGGATACTCCCGGCTACAAAACGCGCGATCTTTCGCCGGAACGGTTCGAGTCGAAGTTGAAGCAGGCCATCGAAACGCGTTATCAACCCGCATCACAACCGTATGATTCGCGTTCGATGGGCCTATCATCGGCTCGCCCAGCCGAGCGACATGAGGCCAAGCGACTGGAAGCGTTTCGACAAGTGGATGATGCCATGAAGAGCATCCTGCGGCACGATGGCGACGACGTAAGCATGGAAAAGGAAGTCAACGAAATCATGAAGAATCAACAACAACACAACCTGGCAATCAACATCATGAGCGCCCAATTCCGGCTGCTACGGGCGGCGATCACGGAGCGAGTAGCGTAGTGGAGGAAACTGAAGGTCGAGAATCAATCGAATTCCCGTCTTCTATCCATTCGAAAGAACTTTCATCTCTCTCGGAGTGAATCATGTTTTCCAGTCTGGATGTTAGCACGAGCGGATTGGTGGCTCAGCGGACGCGGCTGAATGCGATCTCGTCGAACATTGCCAACATGTCGACGACACGGAACGAACAAGGGCAGCCAGAGCCTTATCAACCGCGTTTCGTGACATTTCAGACGGATGAAGATATTTCGACTCCTGGCGGCGGCGCGGGCGTGCGAATTGGCAGCGTGGAGCTTTCCGACTCGGCACCCAAGATGAAGTATGAGCCAGGCCATCCCGATGCCGACGATCGCGGTTTTGTCCGGTACCCCGCGGTGGACATGACGACGGAATTCGTCGATGCCTTGGAGGCCACGCGAGCGTATGAAGCGAACATCGGCGTGATCGAAGTGACTAAGAACATGGCGGAGCAAGCACTGCGGATCATCGCTTAGTTGTAAGCGGCGTGCAGCGAAACACAATACATTCTCAACCCATTCCGACATTTGGCCCGGGGCCAGTGGCTGTGGACAAGCCAGCAGCCCCCGCCCCGCAATTGCACATCCAACATGAGTGCCATCAACAACATTTCGATTGGCCAGCAGTTCACGCTGCCGAGCGCGCCCGCACTCGATGGTGCGGCAAACGGAGCATCGTTCAAGGATGTGCTGGTCGATTCGATCCAGCAGGTGAACACGATGCAACTCGAGGCCGACCGGGCTGTGGAGTCGATGTTCACCGGCGGCGACGTCAACCCGGCCGAGGTGCTCACTGCCGTACAGAAGGCCGATTTGGCATTCCGACTCACGATGCAGATGCGCAATAAACTGATGGAAGTGTACCAGGAGATAAGGGACATACGAATCTAGGAGGGGGATGATGAATGAAGAAGCCAATATGACGAATGACGAATGACGAAAACAAGTCGAGCGTCGGCCTTCATTCGTGGTTGTGGCCTTCCTTGTTGCGTTGAAATCATCTCTTTTGAAGTCATTCGTCATTCGTCATTTCGGCTTCGTCATTTCACTAAGGTCTACGGATGGATTCACTCAATAAATCAATTGCTCAGTTGAGCGAACTATTTCGTTCGATGACCCCCGGCGCGCGGCTCACGGCGGGCTTGCTGCTGGCCGTAGTCGTGGTGAGCGTGGGCTACCTGTTTCAGCACACGACGAGCGGCCCAGACGCATTCTTATTTGGCGGCGCGCCGCTCAGCGATGGCCAACTGACTCGGATCGAAGCCGCGATTGCCAAGGCAGGCCTTTCCGGTGCGGTGCGCGAAGGAAATCGCATTCGAGTGCCCTCGGGAGATCAGGCGAAGTACGTGGCGGCTGTGGCCGATGGCGATGCCTTGCCAGCCAACTTCAACACGATTCTCGAAGATGCACTTGGCAAGGGGGGGCCGTGGGAATCGCGCGAGCAAACACGCGAGCGAATCAAGGTGGCGAAGGAACAGACTCTTTCGGAAATCGTGCGGTCGATGGATTGGGTGGAAAACGCCGTCGTGCTATACAACGAGCAGGAAGCTCGCGGCATGCGATCGATCTCGCCCATCAAGCAGATGAGCGCCTCGGTCAGTGTGCAGGCCATCGCGGGCGAAAGCCTGACGCCCTCGCGTGTCAAGAATATTCAGAAGCTTGTGGCGAGCGCCGTGAGCATGCAGCCGGCCGAGGTCACGGTAACGAACTTGGGTAACGGCGGCGTTCTTAGCAGCGAGGGCGATGTCGGCGCCGATATCTTTGAAGACGGTTCGTTGATGCACACCAAGATTGCATTCGAATCGCAGAAGCGCAGCAGCATCCTCAACGCGTTGCAACACATCGATGGCGTTCGCGTTGAAGTCAACGCCGATTTCAACGATACGATCGAGCAGGAAACGCGGTCGATTAAACCCGACAAAGCGGCTTCCGCGCCGAGCCGCACAACCGAGACCCAAAACGAATCGACGACGACGACGACAAAAGGTGGCGGGCAGCCCGGCCCGATCGCCCAAGGGCCTGGCCGTCAACCGGCGAGCGAGCCAACTCAACAAACTGTCGATAAGACGAGCAATCGTGTGAATGAGGAAGACAATGTGGTGTCCGTTGAGGAAACAAAGGCGTTTAAGAAAGGCTACACGCTCAAAGAGGTGGCGGCGACGGTTGTCGTGCCGAACACTTACCTGGAAGGGCTTTGGAAACTTCGGAATCCGACGGCGAACGAGGCGTCAAAGCCAGCCGATGTGCAGGTACTCCAGGCCGAGGTCCGGCAGAACGTGGAGAATGTCGTGGAGCCGCTGCTGCGAATCAAGGAGAACCGTGGCGAGAACTCGTACAAGTTCGTGAGTGTCGTGTTTCTCGATTCGCTTCCCATGCCGGCAATCGAGCCGCCTTCGATGGCCACCAAGGCAACTTCATGGCTAAGCCGTTCGTGGAATACCCTCGCTATGCTCGGTGTCGCGATGTTCAGCCTGTTGGTGCTGAGATCGTTTGTGAACAGCAAGGGGGTAGAACCCGGCGAAACTGGCTCGGTTACAGCGCCAACGCTCGCGCTGCAGATGGAAGAGACGGCCGCGGTGGCCGAGAACGACGAGGAGCCCGAAGACAATCGTCCAAAGCTGCGAATCAAGAAGGGGCGGACAATCAAGGATGAACTTGTCGAAATGGTGCGAGATGACCCCCAAGCGGCGGCAGACATCCTTCGTACATGGATCAGCAAACCAGCATAACTTGGCAACGCTTTATGAGCCTATCCGAAGACTCCCGCTCCCACTGAGGGAGGGTTGGGGTGAGGAAGAACAACTCCGGCAAACAAGGCCCCCTCATCCTTACCTCTCCTAAGAAGGAAGAGGGGTCTGGGACAGGCTCTAAGTGTGATAGGAAGGCATTGAAGTGACAAACGGCTCGACGAATCTTCGCAAAGCGGCTGTGCTGCTGCGTAGTTTAGATAGCGATACGGCCGCGCTTATGTTGGCGGAGTTGTCGCCAGCCGAGGCGGCGGCCGTTCGCGCGGCGATTCGCGATTTGGGGGTCATGGAGTCCGACGAACAAGAGGATGTGGCGGCGGAATTTCGCCGCAATCGACCCGTACGCACCGAGTCGCCTGCTCGCGGCGTCGAGTTAGAGCTTTCTTCGCACGGGCTAGGAGCCGAGTCGATGGCTTGGAGTGCAGCGCAGCCCGAGCCAGCGGCAACGACCCGACAGCGATTCGAGTTTCTGGCCCATGCTTCGACCGAGGCGTTGGTGTCGTTTCTATCGCGTGAGCACGCGCAGACCGTGGCTGTGGTGCTGGCTCATCTCACGCCAACGCGAGCGGCCGGGGTGTTGGCGTCGTTGCCCGCCAGATTGCAGGTGGAGGCCGTCATTCGATTATCGGCATTGGGCGAGGCCGACCCCGATTGCGTCTTGGTGCTGGAACGTGAACTGGCGAATTGGTTGGCAAGCCGAGGCGAAAGCCGCGGCGCCTTGGCGCAGCGGCGGGAAACCGTGGCGAACATTTTAGCCGCTGCCGATTCGAAAACTCGTCGCGGAATCGTCAACACACTCAAACTTCAGAACCGCGCGCTTGCCGAGCAGCTTGAGTTGCGAGAGACTGAGCGTGAAGAAGCCATCCCATGTTCGAAGGAGCTGGCTCGGCATTATGAATCGAAGCAAGAACTGGATGCTACGGAGCAAATTCGCCGACGGTTGGCTCGCATCGAGGCCTCGCTGCCCAAGGCGAGCGGCTGTGCCGAGTCGTCGCCCGCCGCGCAACCCGCACCGACGTCGGTTCCTCGCGTGCGTATTGCATTCGACCAATTGATTCGCCTGAACCCGCGTGACCTGATGGCGTCGCTCGGGCGCGTTGCCCCGAATGTGCTGGCGCTGGCGTTGGCGGGTTCGCACGAAGAACTTGTGGAGCGTGTATGCGAGCAGATGCCGAAGCCGGCAGCCCGCGAATTCCGCCGAAAAGTGCATCAGCTCGGTCCAACGCGGCTGAGCGATATCGAAGCGGCCCAGCGTGTCGTCGCGCAGGCAGCGTCGGAGTTTCTGACCGAGCGAAAAATGCGCGCAACGGCACCGGCGGCCATGCGAGCCTGATGTTTCCGTAAAGCCGAATGAACCCAATGCGATCCTCCTTCGAGCAAGTTTGCAGAACTTATGGCCACAATTATCCGCAAAGACAACCCTCGCGAAATGCCTACCGGCAAGGCAACGCATACGATTGCGTTTAGTTTTTCCGACATGCGTGGCCAGGCCGACGATTACTTGGAAACCGTCCGCACGGAAGCGGCGAAGATTATTCAGCAGGCGCATCAGCAGGCCGAGCAGATCCGTCGGCAGGCCGAAGTGGCTGGCCGCAAAGCCGCCGAGGCCGCCGTCGAACGCGTGATGGATGACAAGGTGGGCAAACGCATGCAAACCCTTCTGCCGGCGCTAGAACAACTTGTGCGCGAGCTGAATGACATGAAGGGCGATCTGTTGGTGCAGTGGGAAAGGGCGGCGCTCGGTGTATCGTCGTCTATCGCGCGGCGGGTGATTCGCCGGGAACTGCGGCAACACCCCGAGATTTCGTTGGAGATCATTGCCGAGTCGTTGCGGCTCGCAACCGGCTGCGCCGAGATCGTGCTCCACATCAGCCCAACCGACTATGAGAACCTGGGAACGCAAGTCGAGCGGTTGGCGGCTTCGCTGGGGCAGCTTGCTCCAAGCTCCATTGTAGCCGATGAATCGATCGCGCCCGGCGGTTGCGTGGTGCAAACCAAGTTTGGCGAGATCGACCAGCGGATCGAATCGCAACTCCAACGAATCGAAGAAGAATTGAGTTAAATTTGTACAATAGCCGCCGGTGGAAGCCGGCCGTTTCGTCGGCAAAGGCATGGAAGCAACATTGTTCGACAATCTGAATCACACCCCGACGGCATCGCTGACCGGCACCGTTTCCGAAACGATTGGCATGACCGTTGTGGTAGCCGACTTCCCAGCCCCGGTGGGCGCGGTGGTGCGAGTCGAGCGCGAGGCGGAGGGGCCGTGCGAGGGAGAGGTCGTGGGTTTTCGAGACGGTCGGACCCTCGTGTATCTACAATCGGCAACGGCGGGTGTACGGCGCGGCAACAAGGTTCGAATGGTGCGCGCCGGCCGCGTGCTGAAGGTGGGAGAAGGGCTATTGGGGCGTGTCCTCGATGCGCATGGCACGTTCATCGACGGGCGGCCGCAACCGCTACTAACCGGTCGTGCGCGGATCGATCGCCAACCGCCGCCCGCTACCGAGCGGCCGCGAATTCGCGAACCTTTAAGCACCGGGGTTCACGCGATCGATTCACTTCTGACTTGCGGTAGAGGTCAACGGCTGGGCATCTTCGCCGGCTCGGGGGTGGGTAAGAGCGTTCTGTTGGGAATGATGACACGCAACACGAACGCCGATGTGATCGTGACGGGCCTCATCGGCGAGCGTGGCCGCGAAGTGAATGAGTTTCTCGATCGCGATCTTGGCGTGGAGGGCATGAAACGAAGCGTGGTCGTGGTAGCCACAAGCAATGAATCGGCGCTGACACGCTTACAAGCGGCATCGACCGCAACGGCCATAGCCGAGTATTTTCGCGATCAAGGCAAGCAAGTGCTGCTGCTCATGGATTCGGTAACGCGATTTGCGATGGCTCAGCGAGAAATTGGCTTGGCGGCGGGCGAACCGCCGACGACCCGAGGGTATCCGCCTTCGATGTATGCGTTGTTGCCGCGGCTTGTGGAGCGGGCGGGGCAAACGTCCCAGGGCAGCATCACGGCGTTCTACACCGTGCTCGTCGAGGGCGATGATGAGAACGAACCGGTGGCCGATACCATGCGTGGCCTGCTCGACGGCCACGTTTGGCTCTCGCGGAAACTGGCCACACGAGGTCACTATCCGGCGATCGATATCCTTTCGAGTATTAGCCGGGTGATGAAAGATATCACGTCACCCCAGCATCAGGCGGCTGCGCAAACGATCCGGAAGCTGTTGTCGGTGTATGCCGAACACGAGGACTTGCTTTCGATTGGCGCGTACCGGCGGGGCAGCAATCGCACGGTGGATGTGGCGGTGGAAATGCGAGACGCGATTGAAACGCTTCTGCGGCAGCCGATCGATTCGGCCGCGCCTTACGAAAAGGTGGTCGAGTTACTCATCGCATTAGCGGAGCAATGCCAGGTGAGGCTAGCAGCGCCAGCAACATCTCCGGCGATTCCCATACAAGGAGCCGCAGGGGCGGCAACAACGTCTGGGGGGGCAACCCAGCCCAGTGCGGCCAATGGTACGCGAGTTGCTCAAGCTGCCCGGTGAGGTATTGGTTGGCCATCCTTGGCTTCAGCTTGGGCTTGCGACAGGTCGGAGCAACACGGGTCGGAGATCGTTGATACCGAGTTTAGTGAAGACGGTTCTTGCGGATGGCTAAGTACAAGTTTCGCCTGAATACGTTGCAGCGCGTGCGCGAAGCAGCACGCGACGAGCGTCGGACCGCACTGGCGGAGGCATTTCGGGCCGAGCAGGTATTGGCCGATCGAAAGACAGAGCTAGCGGCGGAAATTGCCGGTTTGGAGGCGTTGCGACGGACCGCTTCCGCCGGTCGCTACTTGGATGTGAACCGAATGTTGGAAGTTCAGCGGTACGAACTGCTGCTAAGGGCACAAGGCCAGGAGATTGCAAAGCAAGAAGTGTTGCTGGCAGCGGAAACCGAGCGTCGTCGCCAATTCCTGGTGGAAGCGGATCGAGAAGTGCGGGTGTTGGAAAAACTCGACGAACGTTACCAGAAGGAATTCCAAGTCGAGCAAGTTCGGCGAGAAACGAAGAGGTTGGATGAAGTCGCCACAAACCGTTGGCGAGCCAGCGGAGAGACGCACTGATGGGCAAGCTTCTAGACTTGTTGTTCGGTTTCGTCGCCTACCTGTGCGTTGGGACGGTGATCTCGCTCGCGCTCATCGTGGCGTACTTTTGGCAGACCGATCGTTTGACGAACGAGAAGATGTTTCGGGTGATAGCCGTTCTGCAAGATGTGGACCTAGAGAAACTCACCGACGAGCCGAGCAAGTCGCCCGAAGACGTGCCGTCGGAAGAGCCATCGATTGACGAGGTAACCCACTTTCAGCAAGTGCTCGACCGTAACTTCGAGATTCAGAAACTCGCTTTGCAACGTGGCAAACAGTTGTACGATTCGTCGCTGCGCCAATTGATCGAGCAGAGTGATCGCTACGACCGCTTGGTACAAGACTTGCAAGGCAGGCTGAGCAAGGAACAGGAGCTAACGACGAAAGAAAACGTGAGTAAGGTCGTGAGCCAACTCGAGCAAGTAACTCCCGAGGTGGGTAAGAACCAACTCATGATGTGGATTCAGGAAAAGCGGATGGATGATGCCATCCTGCTTATGAGCAAGATGAACGAGAAGAAGCTTTCCAAGATACTGAACGCCTTTGAAACCACCGAGGACGAGCAGGCGGTTCTCCACAGCATCCACTTGCGGATCATGGAGTCTGGAGGGCAAGGCGGAAAACTGGAGAAGGCGCTCAAGGAACTCGAAGCGGCAAAGGGTGCCTAACATTTCTTTTCGCGGCCCGCGATTGCAACACGTAGCACGGAGTCTAATCCGTACCAACCACGGACTAAAGTCCGTGCCACGATTCATACGCGATACACACAATCCATGAAATAGAACTCTCTACGATGCGAGGCCACGGAAGGCCATGAATCAAACGCCTATCGAACACTTGTTTCAGGTCCTTGCGCCCAAGCCCGAGCGATTGACTGGGGTTGGTCGCGGCAACGACTGCGGTCCAGGCTTTGGCGATCATTTGAGCCAGGCCTCTGCGACAGCTACCGATGCGCTCGGACCTTCGAGCCGGGCGCATGAGCCGTCGTCGCCTCGAAGCGAACGTCCGGGCCATCGCGTGACCGATCCACCTGTGGCCACCTCGTCTTCCGATCACAAAGGTTATTGCCCATCGTGCGATCCAGCGCTTGATAGCCGAGAGACTGACGGTAGTACCGACCAGACCGGCGGGGCAAGTTCGCAATCCGACGATCACGAAGATGCGACCCAAGCTTCACACGAGCTCAGCAGTTCAGCCCAGGGAGACCACTCCGATCACGAGGAGGATTCGGAAGAGATTCAAGATGTGCTCGAGGAAGCAGCTTTGGTGGGTGCGGGAATTGCACAGCCGATCGCAGGTCAATCGGGTCTTGCGATCGACTCTTCGGAAACCAACGGCGAACTTGCGTTGGGACCGGGTGATGAAACCGTAGGCAAACGAACTCAAGGGGCGAATGATCCTCAACAGGAATCGGATTCCACCGCGGAAGGGAGTGGCTCGAACGAAACTTTCGCCGAGAAGTTAGCGGCGGTTGAAGAGTCGGCCGAGGGGGTGGCCGTCACGCTCTTCGATTCGGTAGAGGAGGGTAGCGTGGGAAAGATCGCCGAGCCACAAGCGAACGATCCTTCCGGAACACTCGCCGATGCGGCAGAAGCAGAGAAACTCAATCGTAGCCGAAAGTCCGGTGCGAAAGCCAAGGATGAGGTACTTCCCGGCAACACCAACACCCCTGACGCCACCGAACCAGGCGAAGCGTCGGGAGTGCGATCGGCAATTAGCGATACCTCGGAGCTTTCAGCGGAAGGTTCTTCTCGAACGGCGGAGAACCTCAATGGGTCGGAGCAACAACGGGAAGCTCACTCGGAAGATAAGTCGAGTCGCAGCGATCAAGGAGATACGCCATCAACGGCTCGGGGCAATCGGTCTGGCGAAGTCAAGGCAACAGTGGCAACTGCCGTGGCGAATCGTGTGAACGGCATCCGTGCAGGTGAGTCGAGTTCCGATTCACCCGCGAAGGATTCGGGAGAGGGCGCCACAAAACCAGTGGCTGGCAGCAAGGAGACGGCGTTAGGTCCGCTGGGGCGAGCGTTGCGAAGTCCGTCCGAGGCCGTGTCCTCAGGTCGAGGGAAAAGCGTTCAAGAAGGTCCGCACATCGATCCAGCACGATTCGTGGGACGGGTAGCAAAGGCGCTGCAAACCGCGACCGAGCGCGGCGGCAAACTTCAATTGCGACTCAATCCGCCCGAACTGGGTGCGCTGAGAATTGAACTGACACTGAAGGATGGCGCGATGTCGGCCGCCTTGGAGGCCGACAACTCGACGGCTCGACAATTGTTGCTCGAACACCTGCCGGCGCTGCGCGATCGGCTAGCCGAGCAGAATATTCGACTTGAACGGTTTGATGTGGACGTTCGCCAAGAAGGCCAAGGAGGCCAAGCGAACCCGCGAGGCTCGAACCAGAACCCGCAACAACACGAGCAGCCCACCGATACTCACCGCACAACACGGCATGGGATCGGAACGAACGAACAACGTGAACCGGTCGGTATTGGCACCCCGGGCACGATCGGTAACTCGAACATCAATATGGTTGTGTAAAGAAAGCGTTCCAAACGAAGCCTGGGAGACGATCGGTAACTAGCAAACGAAAGTTCACCCCCCACTTTGTACAAAGTGGGGGGAATAGAAGGCGCTTCGCGGAGTGAGCAGGGGAAGCAAGGAGCAAACGATGCCGGGAATTGTAGCACCAGTGACGACGCCCACCGCCACCAACAAGAGCGGGTCGGCGGCCGATGCGATCAACGACCTCGATTTGAGTACTTTCCTGAATCTGATGATCAAGGAGCTGCAGAATCAGGACCCTCTCAACCCGCTCGATAATAAGGATATGCTCGCGCAATTGAGCCAAATCCGCGAAGTGGGCGCTACCGACAAGTTGACTCAGACACTCAACTCGGTGCTCTTGGGGCAAGGCATTGCCAGCAGCACGAACCTGATCGGGACAGACATCACGGGAGCGACGGATCAAGGCGATGCCTTCAACGGAATCGTAACCCGCGTGGTCATAGATAATGGCGAGCCGAAACTGCACGTGGAGAACAATCCCGGACTGAAACCAGCGGCCATCGAAGGGAATATGGAATCCGGCACGTATGCCTATCGCGTGTTGTGGAACGACGAGAAGGGCGGCCTCCAGGGGATGGAGTTTTCGGGGGATCAATCCTTACAAATCACTGGCGAGGAAGGAGTGGATCGAGCGATTGAGATTCACAGCCTGCCGGTGACAAAATCCACCAAGTATGTCTACCGAACCGACGCGAGCGGCACGGGCGATTACCAATTGGTAGGCGTCATTACCGATGGTGGCCGCGGTTCCTTTGTCGATGTTACCGGCGACAGCGACCGGGATGGTTCGGTGCAAACGCAGCCATTCCAGCGCGTAGCCACCACAAGCCGCGCCTACGATGTGGGGTTGAAGAACGTATCGCTCATCCGGCCGCCCTCGTTCTGAGCGGCCCCGACACAGGAAACGGCTCCGCGAGCGAGAAAATAAGTCAGAACTACCAGTAGATAAGCCGGCACTTGCCGGAACACAAAATCGGGGAGGAATGAGAACATGGGTTTACAATCGGCCATGACCACGGCCCTTACGGGCTTGCAAGCAGCGGAAACGACGATCGACGTGGTGGGCAACAATGTTGCCAACTCGAACACGGTGGGGTTCAAAGAGTCGAACGTGTTGTTCGCCACGCAGTTTTACTTGACACAATCAGTAGGTTCGGCACCGAGCACGGGCAGCGGCGGTACGAACCCCCGTCAGATCGGTCTTGGGGCGACCGTTGCTGAAATCGCGCCCGACTTCACCCAGGGCACGATTCAAGTCAGCTCGAATCCGCTCGACCTTGCCATTCAAGGGGATGGTTTCTTCATCGTGCAGGGTCCAGGCGGAAGTAGTCAGCAGTTTTATACCCGCAACGGGCAGTTTAAAACGAACTCGGAGAACGAGATCATCACGGTTACAGGCGAGCGAGTGATGGGGTACGGCGTCGATGAGGAATTCGTGGTGAATACGAATGAAGTAGTGCCGCTATCGATTCCGCTTGGTGGTGCGGCCGTTGCCCAGGAAACGAACAACGTCAATCTGGTTGGAAACTTGCTCCCCGATAACAGTGGTATTTCGACGCAGCCCGGCGTCATTGACTCGGTGATCTTGAGCGATAATTCGAGAGAAGTTCCCGACAACCTGGCAGCGAGTGATGTGATCGAACTCGAACCAGCCGATGTGACGAGCGTAGGGGCCGCGGCTGGCGGTGCGGGGACAGGTTCCATTGCCCAAGGAACCTACCGTTACAAGCTCGTCTTCGTGGACCCCACTTCGCCGACGGGGTTCGACGAAGGACCGCCTTCAGAATACTTTGGCGAGGTATCCATCCCACTGGCGGGAACCGATTCAATTGATCTGACAACGTTGCCAACTTCGAGTGACCCGAGCGTATTCACTTTGAAGCGGCTCTACCGAATCGACACAACCGTGTCGGGCGATACGTACAAGTTGGTCGCTGAATTGTCGCAAGCCACGACAACGTACACCGATACGACTGCCACGGCCTCGCTGGGGGCCGAACTTGATGAACAGAATCTTGACGAACCGACGAGTTACAACTATTTCATCACCTTCGCGGGCCCCGGCATCGAGAGCCGCCCCACAAGTGTCGAAAGCACGACCATTCCAATTACCTTGAATAATCGCCGAATTCGCTTGGAGGACATTCCCCAGCCAACGAGCGGTGACTACACGACGATTCGCATCTACCGCAACATTGCAAGCGACTCCGGTGACTGGTATCGCTTGGACGAATTGCCGATTGGCACTACTTCGTATATCGACAATAAATCGGATGATGACATCTCCGGAAATGAACTCCTCGATCGCAACGGCCCGCCCGTTACCCCGGGGCTTGCACTTCTCAATGTTTCCACGTTCGATGGCACCAACTACGTCGATCTATTCCAGGAAGGAACGCTTCAATTCACCGGCAGCAAGGGCACCGGCGAGGGGCTCGATCTGGATACGAAGGAACTGGAGATCACCAGCGCAACGACCGTCCTCGACCTGATGAACTTTATGCAGCAGGCGCTCGGCATCTTGACCGTGTCGCCCGATCCCGATCATCCGCTGAACGGCGACCCCGGCATTTCGTTGGTGGATAGTCAGATTCACATTGAATCGAACGACGGCGTTCACAATGCCATCCATATCGATCAAAATGCACTTCGGCTCATTGATAGCAGTGGTACCCCATCGACCATTCCGCTCACGTTCTCCAGTCCAGAAGACGTTGACGGCAATGGTACCTCGTCGGAAATGATCGTGTACGA
>JADZFK010000070.1 GCA_020849945.1 Pirellulales bacterium
AGTTATGGCATCGGCTTCCTTCAGATCCCACCTCGCGGCGGACACCCTTGCCTAGCCTTGAGCTTCCGGTCATCACGGCACCCAGAGGACTTACACCTCCCAGAAACAAGACATGCCTGGCAAACAACAAAAGCCCGGCAACCTTGTAGTTGCCGGGCTTTGGTGTGCGGGTGAGGGGCGACGGAAAGACGGGAATCTTCCGCCGCCACGCGGCCGAATCGTTCGACCGACCCTATGGAATCAGCCGTCAGCCCTCAGCCATCAGCTTTTAGTCAGAAAGAACTTCTGACTGATGGCTGACGGCTGGTGACTAACCGCTTGGTTGTTATACCAATTCCTTCTTTGCACCGATGAGCGTTCGCAAACGTTCGGCCAGCAAGGCGGCATCGAACGGTTTTTTGAACGTTTCATTGATGCTCGAACGATCGAAGTTGCCGGTTGAACTGTCATCCGGCAGCAACGCGATGAGCACCGTCTCACCGAATTCGCTGTTGCGACGCAGGTTCTGGCAGATCTGCAAAGCTTCGAGCTGGCCGATCGAGAAATCGACAATGATACAGTCGGGGTGGAAGCTCTCGGCCTGAATACCTGCTTCGAAGCCGCTCGCGGCGGTCGAGGTTCGGAACGACCGTTCGACCGGCAGCTCGCGCTTGAGGTTTTCGATCAAGAGTTGGTCCTGAGCGACAATGAGGACTTTGGCCATCGCCTCGTCTTCGAGGTCGCCAAGGGGCATTCCATGCTCCTTGAGGAACTTGATCAAATACTCACGCGGGATGCGGCGGTCTTGGGAACCGGGAATCCGGTAACCCTTCAGGCGGCCTGAATCGAACCACTTACTGACCGTGCGCGGGGCCACTTTGCAGATCTTCGCGACCTGACCAGTAGTAAAGACCTTCATCGGGCTCTCCAATAATGACTTGCTAAGTGTCCGCTAGGAATTGCGGCCGCATGGCGACGTTCGCCACGACCGTCTGTTTGTGCCCCTTGTCCGCCGGCAGCGAACGCGGTTCCCTTCCGCTTCTCTCTCCGCTTAACGAACAACTGGGTCGGGGCTGGTGAAAGCTATCAGCCCTCAGCCGTCAGCTTTCAGCCAAATCACTCTGGCTGAAGGCTGACAGCTAATCACTGATGGCTCTCGTTGGGTCGGGTCAGGTCCTTCTGATCCGCTCCGTTTCTAACTGTTGGCATCGGCTAGCATTGCAGGCGGAGATTGGTCAAAACCGTTCGATTTTCCCGATGCGGACCAATCGGACCCGATCGATCGATACAAACGGCGTAACCAAACCCGCCGGCATCGCAACGCGTCTACCGCGCGATTCCGGCCAAGGATGTGCAGAGGAAGACCCTTGCCACCCGGCGAGGCTGCTTCCGCAGCCGCGCAAGGCGCAATGTCTCATTTCGGTGGGACAATGTAGGCAGGCTCCCCCCTGCGAACTGTTCTCACTCCCCTGCCCCACTTGCGTGTGGCGTGGAATGAGACAGCCCATCCGATAGATAGTTTCGATAAGACCGGCCAACGAACTTTAGAAACTTTCGATAGTCGTGCCGAAGGGGCGAACTTATCCGCCTTTTCCATACGTAACGACACCCCAACCACCCCCTCCGGCCACGTCCTACCCCAGTGCTGGCACGATAGCGGCCCATCCGGTTCTGCAAAACCGTGATGACTGGCGGGCAAAGTGGTCTCCGCTGCTGTGGTGGGGCAGCCAAAGTGTAAGCCGCCTTTGCAGGTGGCATTGATGGTCTGTGATCGTTTAGTCGCTGCCACAAAACGATAACTGTCCCGTGCAGTTGTACAGGCGGCCGAAAGTGTTCGTTGGAATCAAGTCGTTATTACCAATTGCCAAACGTCCCAAGAGGCCAACGGGCCGAGTGTTCCGATTGCAGTAAATCGCCTTGGTGCATAGACTTAAGGGTGTCACGGGGCTGGCGATTGACACGTATGGTAGACTGCTAATAAGCCTTGGGGCTTTTTCGCCGGCATAACTGCTGCCATACAAGCGTAGTGAACATGCCCGATGTCATGGATGCCTGAGAGGCGTCGGGAATGTCTTGTATCTTGGGACGAATGGAAACGAATTGGGCCCTGCCTCGCTAGGTAGCGGCTTTATGTATGCGTGCTAAGGGTAAATGGATGGCTAATCAAATTCGGCTCGATTTGTCGGTATTGATCTATCGAGAAGACGAGTTTTGGATTGCACATTGCCTGGAAACCGACTTGGTCGGCGAAGGGGCTACCGATCAGGAGGCGATGCGCTCGCTAATTGATATTTCAAACATCCAAATCGAATCAGCACTCGAGACCGGAAATTTGGCGTCGATTTTCTCTCCCGCTCCGCCGGAACTGTGGCAGTCTTACGCCATTGCCAGACAAAAGAAGTCGGTCCGTCCCAAACGCAAGCTTAGTTCAGTAAATCGGCTTCGCATTCGCGAGTTGGCGATGGCATAATGTCGGCATGGCTGACAAGACTCTACGCTATCGTGATCTTCTCAAGCGTTTAAAGCTCTTTGGTGTATCCGAGGATGCCAAACGGGGTAAAGGTTCCGAGCGACTTCTTTCTAGAGTTGTCGATGGCAGGGTGTTGAGCACGACCACAAAATGCCACAGTGAATCGGACCAAAAACCCAAAGCTGTTATTCGCGCCATTCGACGCCGCCTAAAACTTACTGCCCAGGACGGCGTTTCAGACGATGAATTCTATGGGTGCTGACGTGAACCGCGCTGAACGTTTCGTTTGTTCGGGAAATTGCTGTGACGGATAGCGAGTAGAGGTTGATCTCCCGTTCTGCGAGGGTCTTCCGGCTCCGCGCTTTGCTGGCGACCTACGCCGCGCGTTTCTGCTCTGCTTGCTCGATCTGAGCGGCCTGTTCCAGTTGCTTGGCATGGAACACGGCGCTGGGCAGAATGTGGCCGTCCTCGGAGACGTCCTCAAAGCGGACCGAAACTCGTTTGGATACACCCGACTCTTCCATTGTGACGCCGTACAGCGTGCCAGCCCCAGACATCGTCTTCTTCGAGTGAGAGATCACGATGAACTGCGTGAACGAAAGAAATTCGCGTAGCACGGCCGTGAAGCGGCCGATATTGGCTTCGTCGAGTGCGGCATCGACCTCATCCAGAATGCAGAACGGGCTTGGCTTGCTGCGAAACACGGCGAGCAGTAGCGCCACGCACGTGAGCGTTTTTTCGCCGCCCGAAAGCAGCGAGATGCTGCACGCTTCCTTGCCGGGCGGCCGCGCGATGATCTCGATGCCGCTCTCCAGCACGTCCTCCGCTTCGTCCACGACGATGTTCGCTTCGCCACCGCCGAATAATCGGCGAAACAGTTCCTGGAAGTGGCCTCGGATCGTTTCGACGGTCGTCAGGAAGAGTTGCCGACTATCGACATTGATTCGTTGCGTAATTCGCTCGAGGGCCGCCTTGGCATCCACCAAATCGCGGTACTGGCCAGAGAGATTCTCGAATCGGCCTTCCAACTCATCGAGTTCGTTGAGCGCTTCCAGGTTGATGGCCCCGATATTGTTGATCTGCTCGCGAAGCTCGGCGATCTCCCGCTCCACCGCCTCGCGATGGAACGGCGCATCACGCCGACTTGGCTCCTTCCCAACCGTTTCCGTACCGCATACCTCGGCCGATTGCTCCGCAACCTGCTGGGTAACTTGCCGCTCCAGGTCGATTCCATAATCGTCGCGTAGCCGATCGCGGAGCGTTTGCCGTTCGTGGCGCAATCGCGTCGCGGCAACTTCGAGCTTGTGATGCTGCCCCTGCAATTCTCCGAGTTGCAGACGCTCCGTCCGCAATCGGTCGATGACTGCCTGGCGACTCCGACGGATTGCTTCCGCAACCTCCGTCTGTCGAGCGAGCAGCGCCGTGTGTTGCTGTCGGGCCGATTCGAGTTCCGCACTCCGCAGTTCCGCGGCGCCCATCGCGGCTTCCAAGTCCACGATCTGACTCTCGCACCCGGTGAGTCGAGACCGTATGTCGGACAGCATCTGCTCGCGTTCTTCCTGGCTTCGCTGTAACTGCAACAATTGTTGGCGAAGCATCTCCACGCGCTGTTCGCCCTTCGCCATCGCGATCGTTCGTTCCGCCAGTTCGGCTTGAAGCGCGCCGTGCCGCCGCCGCCCCGCGGCCAGCCGTTCTTCACACCGTGCGCATTCGGCCTCCTCCCCATGCACGGCCATCCGAGACTCTTCCAAGGAGACCAAGCAGTGGTTCGATTGACGCTGATTCTCGGCGATGCGATTTTCGATCTCGCGCATCTCGGCCGTGAGTCGGCTTTGAAGATCGTGAACTCGTTCCAACTTCGCCGCAGAGGAAGCCGTGTGGCGGTGGCACTCGGTCAGTTTTCCCGTTGCCGTTGTGTAGGCCGAAACCGATTCCGCAACAAGCCGTTCTTGCAGCGTACGCTGCGAGTCCAACCGGGCAACTTCTTCCGCGTGAGTGGCGAGTTGCTGTTCCAGCTCTGCCGCCTGTTCGTGGCAAGCTCGAAGCTCGCTGCGTCGAGAAAGCACTCCCGTGGCGGCCTGGCGCGGGCCAACGATCAGCGTGCCGTCGCTCGCAACAAGTTCGCCATCGCCCGTTACAAACTCCAGCCCCCGGCCAACCGTTTGCACGAGCCTTAGGGCCGTGGCCAGGCGGTCTACCAACCAGGTACGTCCCAACAGGCGGCGGGCCAAGCCGTGGTGCTCGGGTGCCGATTCCACAAACCGATCGGCCCGTCCCATCACTCCCGGCTCTGCCGATAGGTCCACGTGGTCGAGTGCCACGAGCGGCTGACGGCTTTCCAGGCCGACAAAACCAACCCTCCCCGCTACCCGCAATGGCTGCTCGTGAAGCCACGCCAGCAACGGGCCGGTTGATGCCACGACAATGTGTTGCGCTCGTTCGCCTAACGCCACTTCCACCAACGGTGCCGAGTCCACGTCCACGTGGAACAGGTCGGCTACTACCCCGTGGACGATCCCGAACCGCTGCGTCGAATCATCGCGGGCCATTCGCAGGATGTCTTGCACACCCCCATCCAAACCCTCCAATCGACTTTCCAGTTCGGAGAGCACCACGATCCGCTCTCGTACGCGCGTCAGTTGCGATTCCAATCGCCGATGCTGTAGGTCGGCTCGCCCCAAGTCGCGGCGAACCTCGACCAACCGCCGCTCCGCTTCGCCCAGTTGCGAACGGTGGGCTTCCACTTGTGCGAGTTGCGCGGCCTCCGCTTCTTGATCGTGTTTCAGTTCGGCCTCGCGGGCCGCGTGCTCTGGCAAGAGGCTCTCCAGCCGCGGTTGAAGTGCGACCAACTCGTCATTTAACGATGCAATGCGAACCTCCAACGCCGTCCGCTCCGCTTCCAGCCGATCCGCTGCCCGTTGATGTTCGCTGCGAAGTTCGTTCGAGCGTTCTTGTTCGGCCAGAAGTCGTTCGAGTTCGGCACTCAATTGATCAGCGAGTGTCGTGTGTTCCTTCCAAGCGGCCGAGGTGGCGGCCAATTCCGCTTCCGCTGCCTGCAACTGGGTTGCCGCGCCGCGTAAGTCCTCGGTGCCCGCACAGGAGGCATCTTCTTGGGTCATGGCCGAAAGTTGCTCGCGTAACCGAACGGCCTCGGCTTGCAACTCAGCACGTCGCGTGGTCAGGCTTGCCTTGGTGGCTTGTAGGGCCGCCAATTGCTCGCGCACCGAAGACGCCTCGCTTTCGAACGCCTTGGTTTGTTCGCCGCACTGTTCGAGTTGCTGCTCGAGCGATTGGGCTTCGGCCTCCGCCTGTTCCAGTGCGGTCGAGCGTTCTTCCACCTGTCGCTGGAGTTCGGCAACGTGTGCTTGGCGGCCATCGATCTGCCGCGTCAGGCGGCGCCAATCGACCAGCGCCAGTTCGGTCCTCAACAGTTGAAGCCGGTCGGTATTCTCGCGGTATTTCCGCGCCTTGCCCGCTTGCGAGCGAATGCTTCGCAGGCGACTTTCTACTTCATCCACGATGTCGGAGAGGCGAAGCAGGTTCTGTTCGACACGTTCCATACGTCGCTGGGCGACGGCCTTCTTGGCCTTGAACTGGCTGATTTCCGCCGCTTCCTCGAAAATCACACGCCGATCGCGGGGCGACGATTGCAGCAGCGCATCGACCTTGCCTTGCTCGATGATGCAGTACGCCTCGGTCGTGATGCCGGTCGTTGCCAACAGCTCCCGAATATCGCGCAGTCGGCAAGGTTGGCGGTTGAGCAGGTACTCCCCTTCTCCGCTGCGGTACACGCGGCGAGTCACATGGACTTCGTTCGAATCAATCGCCAGCTTGCGCTCGGTATTGTCGAGCGTCAGGGTGACTTCGCCCGTGCCCATCGCGGGTCGTGTGGGGCACCCGTTGAAGATGACATCGGTCATCTCCTTCCCACGCAGGCTCTTTGCACTTTGTGAACCAAGAACCCATTTGATCGCGTCGACGACGTTCGATTTGCCCGACCCGTTCGGACCGACTACCACCGAAATGCCCGAGGGAAAGTCGAACCGCGTCCGATCCGCAAAGCTCTTGAAGCCGGAGAGTTCGAGTGCTTTGAGCATGATGCGGGGCGAGGGCTAAGGGTCGATGGTCGAGAGCCAATCGACAAACAAGAGTCTATCGTTTGATGAGGGTTGTTGACTCCCACGCCTTGCCAGATAGATTGCAGCGAAGTCGGAAAACCGTGACATGGCGTCGTGTCACAGGCTTGCGGTTCTGGCTCTCGACCCTCGACCTTCGACCCTCGACCCACGTCACCGCGGTCGGCCAAACAGGTCTGGCAGCGGGGTCGAGATATCGTACGAAGCCGGCTTAACCTCCGAATCGCTCGAGGCAGGCGCGGTGCTTTCCGCCTTCGCGTTGGCTGCGATGCGATCGTACATCCGACCCGGTTCTGGCAGGGCATCGACTTCAAACCGGCTCGTCAGGGCACCATCGTTTTTCGCTTCTTGCAGTGCCTGTACGACATCCGGATACGTGCCTCCCAGGGCCACAATCGCCCGAATTACCTCGTCGATGCTGGTCGATACAACCCGCTGCTCGGGTTCGCCATTCGCCTTGAATCGGCTGACGGTGATCTGGTCTCCGTTCATACCCTTCACCAGGATGGACTTGCCCGCATCGACCATCAGCGGAAGTTCGAAATGCTGCTCTCGACCAAACAGCACGATCTCGGGCAGATAGCTCTCGGTGACATGAATCATCCGCGGCCCTGGGACATCCAACACATGGTAGTGGAATTGATCGGAAAGAAATTCATCGTGTAGGAATGGGTCGTGTTGGTTCATTGCCCACAACGATCGGAACGCCCCATAGCGCGTTTCGGCGCTCTTCACTTCCAGCAGCGATCGCAAGGAGTCGTAGGCGGCCGCGTCGTCCATAGCGCTTAGGGCGGCAAGCGCGTTGACTCGAAACGATGCCTCATTGCGGGCCACTTCGGTCAGCACTTCGACTGCCGCTGTGTCGTCCAGGTAGGCCAAGGCCTCGGCCGCATAGAACCGCACTTCGGTGTCGCCATTGCTCAAACCTTGTTTCAACATCTGCCGCGATTGGTCGTCACCGATCGCTTCCAGCCGCATGGCGGCATTCGCCGCCGTAAGCGGATCGTTGAGCTGCTGCTCCAGGAACAACATCCGCGTCTGCTGCGATTGTGCCGTTTCGTTGATCGCAATGTTTCGCAACACCTGCATGTAACGTCCCGTGTTGTCGTGGTATCGCGGGTGCAGCACAATGTCGATGAACTCAGCTGTTTTGGGCGTGGAAACGCCCTGCTTGCGACCGTTCACAAACGTATAGAACCGGCGATTGATGGCGTGCGCAATGTCTTGGCTGTTTCGTACCGATTGGTGTTGCTGCACCAGAACCAAACCCAACGGGCGTGCTTTGGTGGCCACGCCACCGCTCAGCACCCTGCCCCGCGTGGCTAACGCTGGGTCTTTCTTCGCGTCGGCGGTCGGGTCCACCAACACCGGCCCCTCGGCCATTCCCATCACATGGCCTTCGTGAATCTGCTGATCGAGGACGGCCATTTCGCTGAGCCGTGTCGGAAGCAGCCAGCCATCGCGCAGGCTCGTTGTATCGCTTCCGCTCGGCGAGCGAACTTCGATATCGAATCGATCGCCCACCTGAATGCCGGGCCGCAGGAAGGCACGGACGAGCACCATCGCCGTGTTCGGCGAGGCCAACACTTCATTCGGATTCGCAATCTCGCGTCGCTGCATTTCGTCGAGCAACATCGCCCGCTGCGAGGTCGGCGGTGGATCGGAGCCTGTGCCGTTTAGCCCTGTCACGAGCGACACCGCTTCCACTTTCACATAATTCATCCCATACGGATGCGCATACGATGAAACGTACTTCACGTCGGGCATCGGCGGTAAATCGATCCGCGCCTCGGGGCTTTGCGGTCGTAAGATCGGGCCGCTGCACCCCGCGAAAAACACTAGGGCGGCGACCAGCAATCGCCATTCACAGTATGTCGGGTCGTTGGTACTGGTGTGCGTCATCCTTGAACGCTCCCTCGTATCATCCGGGGTTATTGTGCGGTCGCCTTTGCGATGCCAGGTTGCCATTTCACCATGCGATGCCGCCAGGCCAAACCTCAAACCGCGTTGCCATTGCGTTTCCGTTCTACTGCCCTTGGCATGTTGCCGCTGCAAGTTCCGAATGGCAACCGTTGCATCCATTTCCCGCAGCGAAAGTCGCCCCTTCCAGCGCGCTAATCTCATTGCGCACCGGCCCAAGGCGGCTTTCCGAGCGGCGGAGGATAGAGGCTCCGACGAAAAGGGTCAAGGTGGGTCAATTGGCAACAAGAACCTTGAAATACCACACCAATCCTTCGGAAGAGCTTTCCCTCCAGCAAGGGGGACAAGAATATCCCGCTCACTTCCTAATTACGCCGACAATCCGAAATCATTGCACAACATTCCCGCGATGCCACGCACCCCGGGGCGTTTATCAGACTCGCACGCTGTTGGTGCTAGCACTTCGCCCCGCCGATCCAGGCACCGCGCACCATGCCATTCTCATTACCTATCACGGTAGGAATCCAATGCCTGCCAGGGCCGATCCGTCATTCATGTTCGGGACAGCGAGGACTCACGAA
>JADZFK010000071.1 GCA_020849945.1 Pirellulales bacterium
ACGTATCGGCAAACTCAAAAATGCGGCTATCGTGGGTGACGATAATCACGGCCCGATCTCCTTCGATTGCGACTGTGCGAAGCAGTTCGAGGATCGTGTGGCCCGTCTTGTGGTCGAGTGCCGAGGTAGGCTCATCGCACACGAGCAACCGGGGGTGATGGATCAATGCCCGCGCAATGGCGACGCGCTGTTGCTGGCCGCCCGAGAGCTGCCCGGGCAGGCTGTTTGCGCGATCACCCATGCCCATCTTGCTCAACAGTTGCCTGGCTTGGGCGAGGGCCGCCCAGCGAGAGTAACCTTGAATCACCAGCGGGGCCGCCGCATTCTCGGCGGCCGTGAGAGCGGGCAGAAGATTGAATTGCTGAAAGACAAAACCCACATGATGGCGCCGAAACGCCGTGCGCCGCCACGAGGATAGCCGCGAGATCTCGACATCCAACGCACGAACGCAACCCGACGAAGGACGCAGTATCCCGGCCACCACCGAGAGGAGCGTCGTCTTGCCGCAACCGCTCGGGCCAACCAACATCGTGATCTCACCTGGGTACACATCAATGTTAACGCCGCGCAACGCATGGACCTCGGCATTTCCACTGCCGTACACCTTCGTTACATCTCGACACGAAATAAGCGGTTGCCCGCGCTTGCCATTCACAGCCGTTACCCCTGAAACACCACCGCAGGTTCGACAATCATCACTCGGACCATGCTGAACAAACTCGAAAGCAGGCTGATGGCCCCCACCGCCAGCGCGGTCCCCACGAAGACCTCGGCGGGCATGTAAAATGCCAACCGAGAATCTGGCACGTCGGCCAGCGTTCCGAACCAGGTGGCCACGCCGATCCCCAACCCAAAGCCGATGAAGCTCACCAACAGCGACTGCAGCACGATCATACTCAGGAGCGACCAGTTACCCGCCCCCATCGCCTTCAGCGCACCGTATTGCTTGATGTTCTCGATCGTAAACAAATAAAACGTTTGGGCGGCAATCGCCGTCCCCACGATAAAACCCAACAAAACGGTCGTGCCAAAATTGAACGGGATGCCCGTCTTCCGCATGAAGTATTGCATGGTGATCCATTCAAATTGCCTGCCCGTAACGGCCCGCATACCGGTTCGCTCTTGAATGCGCCCCGATACCTCCTCCACGTTCGCGCCCTGGCCGATCTCCGCCAAGATGAACGAAAGCACTTTGCGCTCCGGCGGAACGTACTCCAATGCCTGGGTGTAGCGCGTGTAAACGACGGGAAACGTTTGAAACGTGCGACTCGCCTTGCAAACGCCAACGATCTCGGCCACGTGGTCGTTCATCTCGAATCGCTTGCCGATCCGCGGCTCCTCGTTCGGCCAAAGTATCTTGTAACCCTCGAGATCAATGATCACCGCATCGGGCTTGCGCAGGTCGAAGATATTCCCCAACAGCATGTTGGGCGGTGCCCCAACGAATGTGGCATCATCCAACCCCAACAAGATCGTCTGTTGGAAATTCCCGTCCTCCAGGCGCGACCGCGTCATGCCCTTGTACAGCCTCACCGCCCAAGAAACGCCGGGAACGCTCCGCACGCGATACAGATCATTTTCAGACATCGGCTTGAGGTCGTCGGAAAACTGCACGTTCGGGTCCATCACCCAAATGCTGGCCCCTTGGATGTCCCGAATCTGACCGCACGTTTGCAGCATCAAGCCACAAAAAATCGACGCCTGCTGCGCAATCAGCAACGACGCAAAGGCAACCCCCAGTATGATCCCCAAAAACTTGCCGCGATTGCCAGTCAGCATCTTGAGGGCGATCCAACTCATCGCGCGCCACCTCGCTGAAGCCCGACCGCCGAGTTGGCTCCCCGTTCCGTGCCCGCAACTTCCTTTGCCAGGCGATCGATCGAGGCCAACGAGAATTCGGTGATGTGATTCGCTAGCCGATCGATCTCCAGGCCCGCATACTCTTCTTCTGAAAGCAACTTGCGAATCACCGGGTCGGCAAAGTGGTAGAACAAGCATTGCCCTACGATGCTAAACGCGGTAAGCCGCAACCTTTCCTCGGCAACCTTCGTCGGCAGTAGCTCGCGGAGGATTCCCAACAAAATTTCAAACTGCGGACGGATCGAGGACTCGACCATCTCGGCGCAGGCGGCCGTCGGGTTCGCCAGTTCACGCATCATTAATTTCGAATGCCAGGTGCCATCGGGTCCGCTCCGCACACGCCGCACAAAGGTAGCCACAAAATCGGCCAGCTTGGTTCGCGCCGGGGTCGTTTCATCCCACACGGGAAGTGGGTATCGCTCGATCCGCCAGCGGTGCGCCTGGCAAACGGCTTCGATGTAAAGCTGGAGCTTGTCGCCGAAGTAGTAATTCACGGCGGCAATGTTCGCGCCGGCCCGTTGGCAGATATCCCGGACCGTGGTGCCCTCGAACCCCCGCTCGGCAAAAATCTCGCCCGCCGCCACAACGATCCGCTCCCGCGGCGTCTCCGAATCGTGCGAAATCGGTACGTTTTCCAAGGAAATCACCTGTTTCAATCGTTTGTTTCAATCAATTGTATTACCGCCCGCCCTGTTGGTAAAGCCCCTTCGTCAAACAAATCAGGGCCGATCCTTTATTCAAATTGGGCGAGTATATTGGAAACCAGCCCGAAGCGTCAGCAAGGGAAGAAGCACACATTCCCTCGCTGACACTTCGGATTCGTGAGTCCTCGCTGTCCTGAACATGAACAACGGATCGGCCCTGACGCTCACCTACTTTGTTTGCCGGAACCCCAAGTAGTGGGCTAAGATTGAATCATGCGGATCGAGATTCCACAAAGCGAACAACAACGGCTTGCCATGCACGCTGCCGAAGCGGGCTTTGATAATGTCGAGCAATTCGTTACCGATCACATTCGGTCCTTGGCTCAACAGACACTCGGCACAGAGCACCCAAGGCTCACTCCAGGTGAGCTAGCCGCGAGCTTGGCCCTTGTCGACAAGAGCATGGCAGAGTTTAATGCGGGCGGCGGTCTCGGGCTGGAAGAAGCCCGGCGACGCACCCGCGAGCGCTTCGAACAACTTAGCCGATGAAGCCTTACACGATCCGCGTCTCGTCGTTTGCGGCAGAGCAAATCGCCGAGTATCAGGCCCACATCGCCGAGAAATCTGGCTTCGCTGAAATTGCCGAGCGCTGGGCCGACTTGGTGTATGCCGCCATCGAGGAATTGCAGATCATGCCTCGCCGGTTTGCCCTGGCCGAAGAAGATAATTACCGGGATTACAACATCCACCGGTTACTGATCGGCAAATACTTGGCGCTCTATACCATCGACGAAAAGACCAAGACCGTTAAAGTGATCGGCTTTCGTCATGGGAGCAGGTTGCCAAAAACAGACGACTTGCCCCCCTCCCAGTAACATTCACCGCAACGGTTGCGGCTTGGCTGCGGGCAGGGATTGGTTGCCCTGGGAGAAACGCTCGCCTCAGGGCCGATCACTTTTTCAATTGGGCGAGTGCATTGGAAACCAGCCCCAAGCTTCCGCGAGGGAATAAGCACACATTCCCTCGCTGTTTCGAACAGGTGAATTCAAATTTCAAATGCGACAGACAATATCGGGTTGGCGTTACGATAAAGAGTGGGATGATGATGGCTCCGAATGGGAAAGTCCTCGCTTTCTCTGCTTGTCGAACAAGTTGAGCGTGGCCGGCCAATGGATAGGCAGCAACCGGCTTTGGGGGGTGCCGCAGTGTCACGAGGCGTGGATGGCTGAACCCCCGGGAAAGCGGCTGTGATTATTTGCGAAGAGGGCAACCGGTATCGGCACAAGTGTTGGAAATAACCGGTGAAAACAGCGGCCTGGCGGCCGCCGCTAACTCGAATGAACATTTCATCACAGGCTCAAAGCCGAGGGCTGATGACGGTTCCAATCCCCGGACACGCTCAACGGGTTTGTTGCAATTGATATGTGAATTCACCCAGGGTCAATTCTTGAGCCACACGTACATTTTGCGTATCTCGCCGCTGGCTTCGTACTCGACCTTTATTTGCTTGCCTCGCCCAAGCTTCACCGGCTTCGTGAACGACGCGGGATCAAGTTCCTCTTGATGTGGATTCATTTCTAGCCCCAGGTATCGAGGTGTTCCCCCCGGCTTGCCAGAGGGAAGCTCGACCACGATGATGTAAACATCGCGGTTCAATTCCTGGAGCTTCGGATTGGGAATCATGTAATAAGCTGGCTTCATTCCGGCAGTATCGAACCCGGCGCCACGAAGCCCCTCCTCAAACGTCCTCCAAGCGATATCTTTAGTTGGCATATTCAGTCCATGGCCAGGAACATCCGCCTTCGAATCCTTGCCTGAAGCTCGTTCATATTCCGATTCACAAGTTCCGCAACCTTCGCCTGACCCGCATGATTGAGGGGGAGTGTTTGTCGGAAATCCATAGTACAGATCGGCCTCAGCGGTTTCGGGATGGTCGCAACCATCGGGATAATAGATACATTCCCAAAGATCGTAAGGCCCTGGATAATTGAGAAACATTTGTTGGAGGCAGTAACACGTTGGCCCGTAAGAAGTAGTGTTCTCGCGATCTGCCTCTCGCGAATCGCCGCATGAACTTGTGCGATGGTACGAGAATCGCCGCGCCTCCGCCGTATTGGTCGCCACAAGCACCAGAACGATAAGCCAGCCGAATTCGTGCTTCCTCATGAAGAATCTCCTTGAAATTAGAGCGTTGGCGTTTTGCTGCCAAACACAAGACCACGGGAAAATATGCAAGCAGCTCCCGCTTGGCGGCCACCCTGGCTGCCCATTGAAGTGAATTGCTCGAACGAGTACCGAAAGGCCTCTAGCGAACATAGAAGCACCATTAAGACGCGACCTTTGGAATGACTTCAGTCGTTGACACCCCCCATCGCACCGCCGTCATCGCGGGTGGCGAACGACTTGAGGATCGGTACCTCCAGTTCCTCGTTGGCGGCCCGAACCGAGCCATCGCAGTACAGCAGGTTTACGATTCCGGGGTGTGGCGAAAGGACCGGGTTGTTCGCGCCAACGCCCAGGTAGACGCCAGGCAAATCAAATCGATGCTCATTCAGCGGATACCGAACTGTCGTTAGATTGTGGGAAGGGGAAAGCCAGTCGGAGTAATGGGGGGGCACCCCGAGTGCATTCGTTCCCGCCAGCCAGCCCGTCAGAAAACTTGCGGCGGCCCGGATCGGTTGGCCCGAATCGGTGTACGCGAAATCCGACTGCTCGCCGACCATCAACGTGTTCGATAACCCATCCACAATCTGCTCCAACCGGATAACCGTATTCGGCACGAGCACCCCGCCAGCCGAGATTTGTCCCTCGCTCCGGCAACACCGATTCACGCGCGTTTCCGGGAAACCATCGTGATTTGTCGCCCCCGAAATTCCTGAATAAGAAGGGGCGGCCACCCGGTACTCGGCGACTTTCACAAACCGATCGACCGTGCTTGAAGGGCAGAACCAATAGTTCGGCGCAAAGCCATCGATCAGCGTGCCGTTTTGTTCGTTGAGGAAGACCCACCCCGTGTGCAGTCCCTTGCGATCGAGACGGCTTGCGAGATCCCCTTCTTCCAGAAAGGGCAACGTATCGGCCCACCACGATACCCCGTACATCGTTCCAGGAAAGAGCCGGCGATCGTAACGCCCTTCCGCACCCATCGGCAAGTGCCGGTGCGTGGCTGCGTAAAGTTGCAGCGCGATCCCCGTTTGCCGTAAGTTCGATCGGCACGCATTCGCCCGCGCCGATTCTCGGGCAGACTGGATCGACGGCATCAGCAGGGAGCTGAGCACCCCCAAGATCGATACTGAAACCATCAACTCGATCAGCGTCGAACCGCGCCGAATAGACATGATGCACTCCTTCCGAGAAACAGCATGAAACACGTAACCAGCAGCGGCAAGCCACAAGGTTCAGGCACGACCACGGCCCCGATACCCGCCGGAGAGGAAGCCTTGCGCCACCGCACGTAATCGGCACCATCGACCTCCCCATCGTGGTTGCAATCGGCATACAGAAACTGCGACTCCGAGTGGCCGAAAGCTTTCCGCCATTCGATCAGGTCGCTGCCGTCCACCTTGCCATCTACGTTGAAATCACCAGTAGCCGGTACAATTGGTGTTATGGAAAACGTGTTGAACATTCGAGGCATGCTACTGCTGCCGACGATAGCCTGAAAGATGGCATTGGGCGTTGTCGGGCGATCCGCCGTTAGTTGCGGTTCGCTCGGATCGGTAAAGGTGGCCGCATCCCAACTCGGTGCAAATTTGATGAAGGCCCGCGGGCCGTTCCAGGCCACGCCATGCTCCAAGATAGGGTCGGGCAGAATGCCGTTTGCGCTGTCGTAGTTGTAATCGACCGAGAACCAATCACTGGCGGGAGATTCATAGTCATTTGCCACGGTAATCGTGTAATCGCGCGCCGACAACTGAATGGCGCCACCATGAATATCGAGCGTGAAACCACCTTCGATCAACTGATGATAGGTTCGCACGCCAGGCTCGGTGTCTACGCCAACCGTGGTCGTATCGTACGAAAACGTGCCCGTGATCACAGAATTCTTCGGCACGGATTTGCCGAAGAGCGAATACGTTTGCGAGCCCGATCCCATAAACGCACCCGTGAATTGATAGCCCACCCGTTCCGCAAGTGTCGTGGACGTGCAAGAAAAGATCGCAAGGACGGCGGCGCAGCCAATGCGGGAGTACGACATACTATATCAGTGCATCGATGAAGGAATGATGATTCAGGCCATCCGCCCGAGATTGATCAACGAGAGTCTCCTAACCGAGTGAAGCCCACTTATGCATCTCTGAGACAAGAGTCCAATAGGCCAGGAACTTGCAAGATCGACAAAACGATCTCGGTTCAACGGCTCGCTCGATCCATGGTCTGCCATCCAAGAACAGCCCTCGTGCGGCCCCAAGTAATTGGACCACTACAGAAACCCCTACTTTACCCCACGAATGAGGAAAAGTAAATCAATTCAAGAGTCCCCTCGATGCAATGGTTTGCATGCCCCCTTGGGAACGGAGTAACCGCCAATTTCTCGGCGTTTTTCGCTATTACTCAGCGTAAAGGCACCTCTCCATCGGTAGAACGTGGTAGCACGGGGGAGATAATTCGCGTGGAAGCCGCTACTCGTCCAGTCGGCCATGCGGACGCACTTCGCTCCCTTTGCGCTGCACGAGTACATCGCCGAGTGTTGCCCGCGCGCGTTCGGCTGCATCGTGCAATCGCGAAACGATTTCGGGATGCTCCTTCGAGACATCCCGCGTTTCGCTCGCATCTTGCTTCAAGTCGTACAGCGCCTGTGGGGCCTTCACATGCTCGTAGGGCGCGGCCCTTCCGTCGCGGCCACCCGGCTTGCCTTGCAACGTACTGTAGGGGTGCGGCAGCACGAGCTTCCACCGCCGATCACGGACTGCGCGAAGTTCGCCATCGTAGTAACAAAAGAACTCCTTATGCGGGCTTTTCTCGCCCTTCTCGCCGCACATTAGCGGCCAGATGTCTTTGCCGTCGATGATGCGGTCGCCAGGCACTTCGGCTCCGATTAGCCGAGCAATCGTCGGCAGCAGGTCGATGGTCGCCGACAGTTCATCGCATTTTGTGCCGGCGGGAATATTGCCCGGCCAGCGCATGACGCACGGCTCGCGGTAACCGCCTTCCCACATTGTTCCCTTGCCCTCGCGCAGCGGCCCCGCCGAGCCAGCATGGTTGCCGTACGCCAGCCACGGGCCGTTGTCTGAAGTGAACAACACCAACGTGTTCTCATCGAGACCATTGCGCCTTAGCGCCTCGAATATCTGCCCGACCGACCAGTCGATCTCCATCACCACGTCGCCGAACAACCCCGCCCCGCTTTTGCCCAAGAAGTTCTCGGAGACCCCGAGCGGAACATGCACCATCGTATGGGGAACGTACAAGAAGAACGGCCGATCTTTGTGCCGATCGATGAAATTCACCGCATGTTCCGCATACAGCTTTGTTAATTGGGCGTGTTTCTCGGGCGATACCGCGGGGTCGATCACCTCGTTGCCTTCAAACAGCGGCAAGGGCGGTGCATTCCGCTTGCGCGCGGCCGCTTCGGGCAGCATCTTCACCAGCTCGACTTGCAGCGGCGACATATCGTTCGAATACGGCAAGCCAAAGTACTCGTCAAAACCGTGCTGAAGCGGCAGGAACTTCTTGTGATGCCCCAAGTGCCACTTGCCATAAATTGCGGTCGCGTATCCGCGCGATCGGCACAATTCGGCCAGCGTGAGTTCCTCCGCGCTAATGCCGATGCGGGCCTGCGGAGAGAGCGCCCCCTTGATGCTTACCCGCGGCGGATAACAGCCGGTTAGCAGCCCGGCCCGCGAGGCCGAGCACACGGCCGTCGCCGCGTGAAAATCGGTGAACACGCGCCCCTCGGCCGCCATGCGATCCAGGTGCGGCGTCTTATACGCCGTCGCACCGAACGGCCCGATATCGGCGTAGCCCATGTCATCGCAAAATATAATGACAATGTTCGGAGTCTTCGCCGCACGATTCGCGGCCCCCTTCGTATCACCCTCGGCCGCAAGGCAGATTCTCAGCGGTGCCAAAGTGCATAACAGTCCGAAGATCGTTGCAAAAGAACGAACTGGACGTGCGGAAAACGGTCTCATGGCAGATCCTCACCCGTGTTGAAGAGTTCCCCGGCCAACCGCAAATATAACCTCAGAGCGCGTTGCCTACGAGGAATAAAGTTAGGAAGCCGAAGTGAGAAAGCGAAGCTCCTTCAGCAGCATCATTTGCTTGCGACCAGCCAGATGTGCGCGATTCTCCCGACTCACTAACCGCTTCGCCCCGGCTACTGCCCGTGAAGGCGGGCCGGTGATATTGCGCGTATTGCAACGGGTGCGGAAACGTGTTTTTGGATGCAATAATCGGCGCTATTTGCGCCGGGGGGCGGGCATTTCTGCCGGGAATTGCAGCGTTTTTCCGGGGTGGGGGTGTTGCAATAATCGATGATTTTGCTCATGGATGTGAACTTTTAACTGCAGGGGTGGGGGATCGTCGTTGGTTGGGTGCTTCGCCGAGCCCCCGGTCATTGACCGGGGGCTAAATAGGACGATTGCACACGATGCGCCACGGAGCGCGTGCCCGGTGTGGGGGCGCGGGGGTCGGGTAAATTGTCAAAGAGCAGCGGATCGCTGATAAGGCGTGCGGGCATCTTAGCAGGTTACGGTACACAGTTCCACTAAAATTCTTGGCCACTTGGTGGGGCGAGGGTCTAGGGTCGAGGGCCAGAAGACGGGGTGGGTGTTTAGCCGCGACGCGGAGCGGAGCGCGGGACGGGCGAGAGGGTTGTGGCACGGAGGAAGGGTCGGTTTGTCATTGCTCACTTGAAATTGGATCATTTCTGAAATGGCCCATGACAAATGACCAATTTGCAATGACCAATCTGAATTCTCCGTGCCTTGGTAGTACATCAACGTAGCGCTGAGTATCTACCCGCTACCCGATCCAGAGCAGGTCTTGAGACAAAGCCTCGTTCGGAATTCGCGCGGCGAAG
>JADZFK010000072.1 GCA_020849945.1 Pirellulales bacterium
ATCGCACTTCGGAGATACCGGATCACCCGGTTTAGGTGCAGGTGGTGCCGTGCCCGAACCAGCAGCTTGGAGCCTGGTCGTGCTGTTGGCCACCGCCGCGCTGAGCAAGCGCTTTGCTAGGACCAACTAAGAATAACCGATGTGTTTCGGTCACCTTACGGGTGGATTGTGGTTTCCTAGCTTATTGCAATAGCCAAGCATGTAGTGGCAAACAGTTAACTGCTTGCCACTACAGCTTGTGCAAGTTTGGATCTAGATAGGGCAACTGGGCGTCGCAAGCTGAACGCAAGACCGGTTGGGCTCGAGTTCGAAGCCCAACTGTGCGGGCAGTGAACCGACGCCATGTTTTCAATCCTCAGGAAGAAGATAGATTCATGGCTCGATCTCGCAGAATCAGCGACGTGGGGACCGCGAGCCGAGCGGCCCAAGCAGATTTCGGATTTCGGATTTCGGTTTTCGGATTACCGAACGGCCGAATGCGATCTCAAAAGGACTTCGTGGGGAATCTAGAGTCGATACCCCTGGAATTGCAAGCGTCTCTTTCCTTCGGGTTGGATGGTTCATTTTCCGATCCTCTTTCCCACAAGCGGCCCTCAATCCGAAATCCGAAATCCGAAGTCCGAAATGTCCCAAGTCCGCCTCGGCTTGGCGGACCTACTGGCCGACATGGTTTCACACTTGTGGAACTGTTGGTTGTCATCGCAATCATTGGGATTCTTGTCGCGTTGTTGTTGCCGGCGATCCAGGCGGCCAGAGAGGCCGCCAGACGTGCGCAGTGCGTCAATCATCTCAAACAGTTGTCGCTCGCCGCACTCAATCATGAAAGTGCCCACCAAGCTTATCCCGTGGGTGGATGGGTCTATTATTGGGTCGGAGACCCAGATTCCGGGAACGACCGTTACCAACCCGGGAGTTGGCCTTACGGGATCACACCGTTCATCGAGGACGGCCAATTGCGCGAGATGGGCGCTGGTCTTTCACTGGCCGACAAGGTGTTAGTTACCAACAAACTGTTGACCGTTCCCATTACCCTCTTCCACTGTCCGACTCGTCGGCCGGCGATCCCGTACCCGCTGGGGGGCGGATTTAAGAACGCATCGGTCGCGGCAGGCTCACCGGTTGCGAAGATTGACTATGCCGGTAACGGTGGAACTTACCGTCCGAACTCGGGAGCGGGTGAGTTCAGTTGGGCGCCGGGTATCACAAGCGACCCCAAAGTGGCCGGCGCGGCTCTTGATCGTGGAACCGCTTTCAAGTGGCCCACTAACAAAAGTTGCGACGGCATCTTCTGTTTCGCCTCGAAATTGCCAGGTAAGAAGATCACCGACGGCACTTCCAAGACCTATTTGTTTGGTGAGAAGTATTTGAACCCCGATCACTACGATACGGGCCAAGATTACGGCGATAATGAAACGGCCTTCACCGGGCTCGATTGGGATAATGTTCGTTGGACCGCCGACGGAACACCGCGGCCAGATCAGCCCGGGCTGGGCAACTACTGGATTTTCGGCAGCGC
Source organism: Pirellulales bacterium (assembly GCA_020849945.1). Taxonomy (GTDB): domain Bacteria; phylum Planctomycetota; class Planctomycetia; order Pirellulales; family Lacipirellulaceae; genus JABDGM01. The sequence continues at coordinate 1,517 of JADZFK010000072.1, forward strand.
TCACCCTTCCATCTTCAACATGAGCATGTGCGATGGCAGCGTGCAGTCGATGAGTTACGACATCGACATCACGACCAATCAGCGGCTAAGCAGCCGCCGCGATGGCGAAGTCGCCGTTAGCTCTGGCTATTGATGCGAACGAACCAAAGTTAAGAGGCATGGTTTCCATTCGGGCACAATAACCGGAGGAACCGATTTTGGAGTTAATTCATGGTGTTGAGGCTCGACCGATCGATTCTTGTCATTGCCACGCTGGCAGTGAGTTTGTTGATTGCAGCGGTTGCAACTGCCGATCCCGCTACTCCCCAAAGCCACTTCACGGCGACCACGCCAGCTGAAGCAACTCATTGGCAGGAAGTATCGCGGCAGTCGCTGTTCAACCTTCTCAAGCTGAGTGATCTGGTTGCTCAACGCGAGAAATCGGTAACCGCGGTTCCGTTCGATGCGAAGGTTCTTTCGACGGAAGACCACGGCAGCTACTCGCTCCGCGAAATCGAACTGAATTCGACATCAACTCGCCGCATCAAAGCGGTACTTACGCTGCCCACGGCTGGTAAGAATCGAGCGCCGGCCGTCGTGTGCATTCATGGCCACGGTGGAAACCGGCGGATCGTCTATGATCGATCGTCTATCTATCACGGTTTCGCCGACGAATTGGCATCTCGCGGCTTCGTAACGATTTCGACGGAGGTTGGTCAGCACAACGTTTACGAGCAAGGGCGGTCCTTAATGGGTGAACGGTTATGGGACCTCATCCGCTGTGCCGACTATCTCACCACGCTCGAACGGGTGGATGCAGACCGAATGGGTTGCGCCGGCCTCTCGTTGGGGGGGGAAATGTCTATGTGGCTGGGAGCAATGGACCCACGGATGAAGGCCGTCGTTAGTTCCGGTTTCCTAACGACTGTTGAAAACATGCGTCACGGCCATTGCCCCTGTTGGGATTTCCCAGGCCTCACGGAACAGTTTGATTTTTGCGATATTTACAGTCTCACGGCCCCTCGTGCATTATTATGCCAAATTGGGAATAAGGAGCGAGCTCCAGGCGGTTTCCCGAAAGAGATTGCTCGCCCGGCCATGACCGAGATTCGGAGAGCGTATGCTGTGTTCGGCGACCGAGAACTTGCACGCATGGATGTGCATCCCGCCGGTCATGTGTTCGAGACCGAAGCTGGTATGAAATTCATCTCTGCTCACTTGCAGCCGAAGAAGTAGCCCACGGTTAAAATGTAAGCAGGCCCTGCTAACAAGCTTACTACGTAGTACAGGAATTGACCCGACATGAGGATGATGGAGCGATCGAGTTGGTTGGTATTGGCAGCACTTTTCGCAATTGGGTGTTCAAGTCGCCCTTCGCGCATCGAGCCTCCGGCGATTGATAGTGGGGCAGCCGAGGCGGCTGTCGAGCAGTTCGATACCAACGGCGACAAAGTGCTGGACGAGAATGAGTTAGGCTCTGTGCCGCCGCTCAAGGCAGCGCTTGCGCGAATCGATCAGAACGGCGATCGCAAGGTCAACGCGTCTGAAATCGAAGCCCGAATCAAGGCATGGAAGGACGCAAGAATTGGCCTCATGCCGATGACCATTCGCTTGAACTCGAACTCTTCTCCGCTTGCGGGCGCGGAGGTTACCCTGATGCCAGAAAAGTTCCTCGGCGACCACCTCAAAATGGCGCGTGGCACCACGAATCAGCACGGTGTGGCCGTGATGGAAATCTCCAACAAACGAGACGAACGTGGCGTCGCCTCGGGATTCTATCGAATCAGCGTCTCGAAGAAGTCGGGTTCTGGTACTGAAAGCATCCCCGCGCGTTACAACACGCAAACACAACTCGGACTGGAAGTGGAGCCTCTTTCGCCTGAATCACGCGATGCAAGCTTCAATTTGGCACTTTAGCCCATCGGCCCAACAGACTTAGTTTGGTGCAATTTTGTGCCGTTCGTGATTCCTTAATAAGTGCAAGAGTCGATCTGCGAGCAGTTCGTGCTTTTTTCCCCGGATTCCCTTACGTCTTTCCAGCATCTTTAGAGGAGCATTGAAGTGGGAATCGTCCGGTTGCATTCTCATGCCCTGTTGAAACATAAAGCCTTCCTTTGCTCGGTCGCGGCAGTGCTGTCGTGCTGCTCCTATGCTTCGGCTGTGTTTCCGACAAACAACGATCCCACGAATCAGATTCGTTTCGATGATCCGGTCGAAGCGGAAGCCCGTCGAGCAAGCCTTGTCAATTTTATTTGGAGCGGGGGGCTGCCAAGCACGACGCCCACGGTCGTAACGAATGTTGCATTTCCCACGCAGGCAGTCGGAATCGACACCTCGAATGTGGCTAGCGTCGACCGATTGGAAGTGAATGTCTCGAATTGGGGTTTCCAGTCCAATTCCTACCTGATGCATCCTACCAACACGGAGAATTCCAATCGGCTGGTAATCGTTCATCAAGGGCACGCGAGTGATCTTGATTATGGAGTCGGCACAACGGCCAACTACTTTCTGCAGCATGGTTTTACGGTGCTGACGATGAAGATGCCACTCTACGGTTGGAATACGGATACGACGGCGTTTATTCCCGGTTATGGCTCCAAGACATATGCGAATCACGACCAGTTGATTACGAACACCGGCCCGGCCGGGGGTGGCTGGGGTTATCGCACGTTTTTAGAACCGGTTGTACAAGGCATTAACCACATTGTGGCGACCAACCCTGCTCTTGAAGATGTTAGCATGATTGGACTTTCTGGCGGCGGCTGGACCACCAGCATGATGGCTGCGATAGACGAGCGGATCTCGCTCAGCATACCGGTAGCGGGTTCTGCCCCCTTGTATGTTCGCAATGCCGATCCCACTTCCATTGGCGATACCGAACAGACCTACTCGCCTCTGTACAATGAAAACATCTTGCCGGACGGCACCGGTGGCGGCGTGGCCACGTGGTTGGAAATCTACGCCTTGGGAGGATACGGCACGGGGCGTCGGCAAATCAAAGTGACCAATGAATTCGACAACTGCTGTTTTGTAGGCACGTACCCCGACACGTACAAGACGATTGTCGCTAACAAGGTTAGTTCTCTCGGTGCCGGGCAATGGGAACACGTGCTCGATTCCTCTCACCACGCACACCAAATCTCCGGACACGTTCTTTCGACGGTCGTCGGCCCGGCGTTTGGGTTAGGCTCGGCACCGCCCCCCGGTGGCCTGCCGATCAACGACAACTTCAACGATCAATCGAGTGGCACTCCCATCGGTTGGAGCATCGATCCTTCGAGCGGCAGTGGAACGAGTGCCGTCGAGAACAATGGCAAGGTGACTATCCAAGGCACAGGACTCGCTTCGATCGTTTACAACGCGCCGTTTAACTCGCAGTTGAATCAACCGATCACCGTTACGCTTGATATCAACAGCATGTCCTCGGATAACTTCATGGGGGTGTTTCTCACCGACAATATCGGCTCGCGGGCGTTTCATCTTGGCCCTCTCTTCAATGCTTCGACAAAGCAAGTCGCCCTCAACGCCGACAACGGCAGTGGCTTCAATGCTTCGCAAGACCGCATCATCTTAGGAACCGTTCCCGGTTACAGCGGGGGCCCGGCCGTGCTGAGCCTTACTTACGATGCCGCTGGGTTTTCGGTCGATTTCGATGCCGGCGCCGCGGGTAATTATTCGTCTGGCATTCGGCCTTGGTCGCAGATCCCGGGCGGGTTCAACCCCGCCAACCTCGGAGAATATACGCAGCTTTTCATCCAGGGCTACGATATCAATGGCGGTTCCGCCGCCAGTTTGGTGGTTAATTCGGTTTCCGTTGAAAACGCTTTGTTGCCTGGCGACTACAACGGAGACGGTACTGTCGACACCGCCGACTACATCGTGTGGCGAAAAACCGACAATACACAAGCGGGTTACGATCTGTGGCGAGCCAATTACGGTGCGACGATCAACAGTGGAGCAACAATGATCGCCGCGGTCCCCGAGCCAACCAGTGCCTTGCTCTTGATGTTGTGCGGTGCAATCTCCGCTTGCCCACGACGCCGAGGAATGGCCAGGGAATAACCACGGCCCATCCGCTAGGGGTCGCTGGTTATTACACCGAAGGTGTGTTGAGGTCCTTTCTCGCGGCGTTCTGCCCCTGGCTCATTTTGCTTCCGCGTCGGTGGCCTCGAACAACTTCACAGGCCCGATCAGGCCGGATTCCACCAGCGGTTCGTCCTTCTTCCAGAGCCGCCAACTGGTGAATGTGTATCGACCGGTCGGGCTGGGCTTACCCTCGCCCAGCCAAGTTGGCCACGACTTGAGATTGCCATCGGGATTGCGGTCGCTGTCTTCCGGTAACTGTTCGTCACCGATCATCCGGTTGATCCACAGGTTGACAACTCGCAATTCCAATGTGTTTTCACCCGGTTGGAGTGCGTCGGTCACGTCCACGCGATAAGGCGGTTTCCAAAGAATGCCGAGATCGCGGCCATTGAGGCGAACCTCGGCCATGATGGCGACTTTGCCGAGATCGAGGAACGTTTTGGATTTTCCAGACTTCATTTCCGACTTGAACACGCTTCGATAGGATGCGGTGCCCGAATAATATCGAATCTCCGCGTCCGCATGACGGCTCCAATCGGACAGCTTATCGAATGTTATGGGTTGAGCCGGGCCACCCCATTTCGGGTCGAAAGTGACCGTCCACGGACCTGCGATTTCTTGCCCAGGTTGGAACTCTCGCCAATTCGAGCCGCGAGCAACAGCTTTCTCGGCGCGTTTACGGAAAACGATGAATAAGGATCCGCTTGGCTCGAACCGCAGCGGCAGCGTCGTATCCTGCTCAGAAATGCGGTACGCCCCAGCCGGCGCGGTACGGCCGGTTTCGGGCTGCCAGAGTTCTGGTAGTTTCCCGGTGATTCGGAAGGTGCAGCTTGCGTTCACTTCGCGCGGCTCGGGGTTGGCAACGAAATAAACGTCGGTTTCGCCAATCTGTTTGTGAATGTAACGGATGTTTGCACTCGCCTTGAAATCGGGCGGCAGACCTTGATCGGCCAACACGCGGCTGGGGATGGCGATGTCGGGGATTTCATCCACATTCGCGGGGCCTTGCTCGATGATCCCCCACGGTTGCATGCCGAACGAACCGAGTTCCATCGCAGGACGCCATTCGCCAGTCTCTTGCTCAGCGGCCTCCCAACTCGCATCGGTGAAAAGCTCTTCGGTGCGTCCATCGCTGTACCGAATGCTGAGCACACCGAGCAAACCTGCCGGGCTGGGAGAATCGGTCGCATTTAGCGCGGAAACGGTGATCAGATTCTCGCCAAGTTTGAGCTGTGTGCTGAGGTCCATTGCATACCTGCGATGGAAGTCGTTGCCCTTGCCGATCGGCTGGCCGTTCACATTACACTCGAATTCATTGTCGGCGGTGATTTCCAACGTGGCGGCCGAAACCTCGCCGTCCACCTTCACGTCTCGGCGGAAAAAGCGAGTCCCTGGGGGCGCACTGACCGCGGGCTGGTTCTCAGGGAACCAAATCCACTTCGCCGGACTGAAATCGCAGTCACTCCCGTAGGCGGCAATGGCCTCCCTCACCATTTCGCGGGGCCAGATCACGCGGCCCTTGCCGAACGCGTGCTCACCAGGGCCTTTGCCCCACAGCTCATGCGCGATCGCCTGCACTTCCGCGTCGCACGCGGGAAAATTCTGCAAGCTCGGTGACTTCTTCGGCGGCGAGCCGACAACCGTGGCGCCCGCTTCGATAAGGTTGCGCACCTTTCGCAACAGTTCCGGCGTCATGCTCTCGACATCCGGCAGCACCAGCAACCGGTAACTCATGCCATCGGGCAGCACGAGGCGGCCATTCCTGACTGACATCCGCGTCAGCACCACCTCGGCCGGGCAAAGGTCGAAGTTGTACCCCGTGCGTTCAAAGCCAGATTTCACCGGCGAACTTGCACTCTGCGGCGAGCGCTCCGGCGCGAGAAAGCAGATATCGGCAACGACCAATCCTTGTTGGAGCATGTACTGGCAACGCGCGAGATACTCGTGCCAAGCCCGCGACATCTCCCACCAGGTTTGAGTGCGTTCGTAATGCAAGCCCCACGGCCCCATACTCATGCCCGGCGGGCGATCGGGGTTTGCCCACGGCTGGAGCGCGTACCGATGGAATACGAACCGATTGATTCCGCCGCAAAACGCCCAGTCGCCCATTGCCTTGATGTTCGCCGGGTGACCCTGCCATCGTTCTTCGTTTGTGGCCGTGAATGCCTCGGCACCGACAATGGGCCGACCATAAACATGCGCCGCGGAGGTCATTTCCGGAAGCGTAAACTGCATTCCCCCAGGAACCCAACCTGAAGTCCACGACCAAAATTCGGCCATCGGTTCGTCGGCTCGGCCCGCGTACATTAGTTGGTTGCAAGGAGCTTCATACCCTTCGATGGAAAGCCGAATGCCATGACGATGCGCCAGCGTTTGGAAATGGCCAGCATAGTTTTCGCAGATCAATTCATTGAGCGTCTGCCGTACGTCCCAAAGAAACCGCTCGGATACCTCCACGCTATCCACCACCCGCCCAGTCATCACCGGAAGCAGCGGCAACGGATCGTAACCGCGCAGCCGCTTGAACTCTTCGCGGAATCGCGGAGTCCAATTCTGCGAGCCGATCTCCCAGCTATCGATATGCGTCGACACAAACGTGCGATCTTCTCCGACAAGCGCTTCGTTATCGCCGATTAGCTTCTTCATCAAGTTATCGAAATGGAGGTCGACGGCCTCCTTCCGAAGCTTGTCGCACTCCAACCCACGACCATCGATTGGCGCGGGGTGATTGTCCTTTCCGGTGGTCGTGTGGCCGAGTCGAAGCAGCGTCCACTTCCCCTCGGGCACGTCCCACGCTAGCCGGCCATCTTGGCCCAGCTCTTGGGTTAGATTCATGATCCGCTCGCGGGGTACGATCCTGCCGGGTGAAGGAGCCGGGTACGTCGCCCGTAGCGGGACTTCCTCGATATTTTCGGCCGATTTGCCGCTCAGCCGCGGGATGACGTAGTTCGTTGCTGGGGTCGGATAAGCAAATACGGCAATGTCGCGATAGTATCCCTTGTTCGCACCTGGCTGCGCCAGCACCTCATCGAACCGTTGCCCCCCAACGACATTGGTTTCAGTCCAGACGAGCCGCTGCATCGACATTTCGGGCGAGATCCAAGGCCCGCCGCTGCCGCACCAGCCGGCGTCGTTGTTCATGTTTACCTTAATCCCGAGCCGGTGTGCTTCGTTACAGATATGTTTGAACAAGTCTCGCCACAACGGCCCCGCGAATTTTGCCGGGCCCGATGGCGCGCCTTGATCGGTCTCCATGTAAAGCACTCCACCGATGCCAACGCGATTCATCGCCTCCAGGTCGGCCGTGATGCCCTCCTTCGTAATGTTCCCATCGAGCGGGAACCAATAGACCCACGGCCTGGCCGCGGGCGGCGGCGCCGCGAAGCCTTGATCCAGCTCTTCTGCGCAAGCCACGCTCGTCAGCACCAAGAACAACGCAAACATCAACATCGGTGGTTTCTTCATCGTTGAATTACTCCCAGAATCGGGGTTGATCTCTCGCCTGAGAAAGAAGAACGTACCGCGTAGGTTCGAGTACTGTGATACAATACTGTCACCATTTGTCAATGGTGTGGTGAACTCCGCCAGGGCCAATCAGTTTTTTTCGAGGAGCGATGTGGGATCGGGGAAGTCATTTGGGAGGCGTTTCCGACTTTGATTTCACTCGAACTTCGAAAATGAATGGAAATCCAATGCCTCATCGGGGCCGGAACTCCCTCCCATAACATCTTCCCCAGGTCGAAGCCCCCACTCACAGATACTTGAGGGGGGCCGAAAATTGGAGACTCAGCCCCCGGCTTTGCCGGGGTTTCGCCGCGATGTTACGATGCGTGGCATAGCTTAACTCCCGGCAAAGCCGGGGGCTGAAAGCCGTTCTAATTCCCGGACACCCTCGCAGATATTTCCAGATAGAATACTGATCCGCCCTGTAACCCTGACTACGTTCGTGGTGTCTTCGCTTCTTCTTTAGTAGTAACCTTATGCCTTCCGCTGCCGCTTCCAATTCGCAACAAGCATGGAGTGTCTCCGAGCTGACCGCTCGGATCAAAAACTCCTTGGAAGGATCGTTCCCGAGCGTGTGGGTGAGCGGCGAGATTCTGAATTACTCGCGGCCGCAATCTGGCCATTCGTACTTCACGCTCAAGGATGACCAGGCCCAGATACGTGCCGTGATGTGGCGATCCGCCGCCGCCCGACTCAAGTTCAACCTGGCAGACGGACTGGATGTTCTTTGCCATGGGCACATCGATGTGTATGCCCCGCGTGGTAGTTACCAGTTGGTTGTCGATGAGTTGCAACCCAAGGGCTTGGGTGCGCTCGAACTGGCTTTGCGAAAGCTGCGAGAGAAACTTGCGGCCGAGGGGTTGTTCGATCCGAGCCGCAAGCGAAGGCTCCCGGCATTTCCACGCAGGGTGGCATTCGTAACAAGCCCCACGGGAGCGGCCATCCACGATTTCCTGCAAGTATTGCGGCGGCGGTGGCGGGGCGTCGATGTGCTGGTGATTCCCGCGCGGGTACAAGGGGAAGGCTCGGTTCAAGAAATTGTAAGTGGCATTCGGCTGGCCAATCGAATCTCGCCCAGGCCAGACGTGCTGGTCGTAGGTCGCGGCGGCGGAAGCCTCGAAGACTTGTGGTCGTTCAACGAAGAGCCGGTCGTGCGGGCGATCGCGGCATCGCGGATCCCCACCGTCTCGGCGGTGGGTCATGAGATCGACGTCACCCTGGCCGACCTGGCGGCCGATGTCCGGGCACTCACCCCGAGTGAAGCGGCGGAGCGGATCGTCCCCGCCGCCGAAGAACTTGGCACTCGGCTGCAGATTTATGAGAAGCGGTTGAGGCACGCGGCCACGCGCCACATGGCAGTGGCGAGCGCGCGCCTGGCAAGCATCGCCAGCCAGCGCCCGTTGCGTCGCCCGTTCGAGATCGTCCACGATCGTGCCCGCCGACTGGATGAGCTTGCCACCCACGCCGACCGAACTCTCCGGCGATTCTTGCAGGAACGCGAAAGCGGCCTGGCGCGGATGGCCGGCAAAATGGAATCGCTCAGCCCATTGGCCGTGCTCGCTCGGGGGTATACGATGACACGTAATGCAACGACCGGCCGCGCTGTGCGGAACGCGACTGACCTCCAAGTCGGGCAATCAATTATCACCACGTACGCGGCCGGGCAAACCGTGAGCACCGTGGAGCGCATCGATTCGCCGCCGTGAATTGTATCGTAAACTTTGGAACTCTAACCGAACCGAACCCTCCCCTGCCCCCTCCCTGCAAGGGAGGGGAATCCGGGCGATTCGTTTGCGAGTCGAGCGCGTGAGAGGTATGCTCGCAACTTCGTTCGGATGGAATATCGCGCATGGCCAAGAGAAAAATTTCACAACAAAACAACGAAGCTGAAGACTCGTGGGAGTCGAAAGCCCCGTCGATGACCTTCGAGGAATCGCTCGTTGAACTGGAGCGAATTGTTGCCGCGCTTGAAGGCGGAAAGCTCGGACTTTCCGATGCCCTGGCCCAGTACGAGCGCGGCGTAAGATATCTCCAAGGATGCCAACGGCTGCTGGAATCCGCCGAGCGGAAGATCGAACTCCTTAGCGGCGTAGATGCCGAAGGCAACCCGGTTACGATGCCGTTTGAAGAAGGCGACGTCGAATCCATCGAAGGCCGAGCGGCCTCTCGCGGGCAACGTCGCACCAGCAGTTCGAAGCCCACCTCCACCAGCAAGTCATCTCGCAGGGGCGAGATAGACGAACGACCGCAACTTTTCTAAGATACATGAGTCCGTCCCGTAATTCGCTGTGAAGTTTCTCGCAGCCGCCGGCGGAAGCCGTCGGTTATGCAACGGCGAAACCGTCGGCTTCCGCCGACGGCTATGCGGAATGCTGCCCCATCAGTTTTCGGATGGCTTCCGATACGTCGCCCTCCCCTGCCCTCCCCTGCCCCTTTGTCCCCTCTGCCCCAACGTCGTGGCCGCATCTACCAATCCTCGACCGCAAGTCGACTCGGCCGAAGCCTGTTCAACGATTAACGACGCGCTCGATCGTTACACGCGATACGACGCGGATTGCCCCGCACCCTTGCGCGAAGCGATTCGGTACGCCTTGCTTGGGCCAGGGAAACGGCTTCGCCCCCGCCTGGTTCTGATGGCTTCCGAGGCGTGTGGCGGGCAGATCGAGGCGGCCCTTCCCGCCGCTTGCGCGGTTGAAATGGTGCATGCTTACTCGCTCGTTCACGACGACCTGCCGGCCATGGATGACGATGACCTGCGGCGCGGTCGACCCACATGCCACAAGGTGTTCGGGGAGGCAACCGCGATCCTGGTTGGAGATGCCCTGTTGGCCCGAGCGTTCGAGATACTCGCTTCCGACGTTAGGCCGCCCGACGTAGCGGCTCGCTGCTGTGCCGTGCTGGGCCGGGCAGCGGGGGCGTGCGCACTGGTTGGCGGTCAATCGGCCGACCTGGCGAGTGCCGAAGCCCCGGAAGACCAACGCGGTTCGCTCGCTGCGCTCAAGGGCATTCATGCTCGCAAGACGGGAGCACTCATACGGGCATCGCTCGAACTGGGCGGGCTTGTAGCGGCGGCCTCGGCGGAACAACTCTCGGCCCTGACGGGCTACGGCGAACTAGTTGGGCTGGCTTTTCAGATCACCGACGACCTGTTGGACGTTGCAGGAAGCCAAGAAGCCGTTGGAAAACGCGTGGCGAAGGACTCGGACCGGGGCAAACTCACCTTCCCCAACCTGCTTGGCTACGAAGCCAGCCGCTCGGAGGCGGCCAAGCTGATCGACGCAGCTTGTGGTATGATCGAAGTATTCGGCCCGCGGGCGAGGCCGCTCGACGCACTGGCCAAGTTGATTGTATCTCGAGAGAAGTAGGCTTTCCGAAACTCCACGCGTGTTGGAATGCGGGCAGATTCGCGGCAAACCGCTAGCTTGTGTGACGGGTGAAATGCAGGACGAAAGCATGAACAGAACCTCGCTCCTCACTACCATCCACTCGCCGGATGACTTGCGGAATCTCTCTTTGCTTCAGCTCGAGCGGCTAGCCTGCGAGATGCGCGAGGTTTTGTGCAATCTCGTTAGTTGCCGCAGCGCCCATTTTGCATCGAACCTGGGCGTAGTCGAGTTGTGCCTGGCCTTGCATCAAACCTTCGACTTTCGGCACGACCGATTGATCTGGGACACCGGGCACCAGATCTATCCCCACAAACTGATCACGGGCCGCTATCCACAGTTCGATACGATCCGCACAAAGGGTGGCCTGATGGGCTACCCGAACCCCGCGGAGAGCGAGTTCGACTTGTTCATGACGGGGCACGCCGGGTCCAGCGTTTCAACGGCCCTCGGCCTCGCCAGTGGCGATGACCTGCTGCGTTGCGCCGAGAACCGCTGGAGTGTTGCCGTCGTAGGCGATGGGGCGTTCCCCTCGGGGATCGTGTTCGAAGCATTGAACAACGTCGGCCGATCGAGCAAGAAGTTCCTCATCGTTCTCAACGATAACAAAATGTCGATCTGCCCGCGCGTCGGTGGCGTGGCCGACTACCTCGACCGGCTCCGCATGAACCGCATGTATTCGGGGCTGAAGGAGGAAGTCGTTCGCGTGCTAAGCAAGGTGCCGCTACTGGGCGACCCCGTCGAGCGGTTCTTGGCACAAATCAAGGAAGCGGCCAAGGCGGGCCTTCACGGCGGCATGCTGTTTGAAGACCTCGGGCTGCATTACTTTGGGCCGATCGATGGCCACAACATCGGTCTCATGCGCAAGTACCTGCGGACGATTCGCAACATCGAAGGCCCCGTGCTGCTGCACGTGGTTACGGAGAAAGGCCACGGTTTTGCGCCGGCGGCCGAGGACCCCGTGTTGTTCCACGCCCCTCCGCAATTCGAGCGACGGGCCGACACGGTCGTCCAAATGAAGAAAAGCCCGTCGCGGGCCTTTACCCAATCCGCTTCGGCTACCATTTTTCAGCTCATGACGGAAAACCCACACGTCACCGTGCTGACGGCTGCCATGTGCCAGGGCAACAATCTGGAGCGCGTGCGCGACACGTTCCCAGACCGATTCTTCGACACCGGAATTTGCGAAAGCCATGCGGTGGCATTTGCAGCCGGGCAAGCGAAGGCGGGCCTGCGCCCAATTGTCGATATCTACAGTACGTTCCTCCAGCGTTCGTTCGACCAGGTCTTTCAGGAAGTTGCGCTGCAGGACCTTCCCGTTACGTTCATGCTCGACCGAAGCGGTTTGGCGGGGCCCGATGGCCCGACCCATCACGGCGTGTTCGACCTGAGCTACTTGCGGATGTTCCCGAACATGGTGCTGATGGCCCCCGCCGACGAACACGACCTCGTGGCAATGCTCGATTTTGCCGTTCGTTTCGCGGGGCCGTGCGCCATCCGCTACCCCAAAGCGGCGGTGCCAACATTTGATTTCCAGCGTTCACCACTGGAGTTTGCCCGAAGCGAGATCATCTCGTGGGGCGAGGACGGCATGATCCTCTGTTGTGGGGCGCTGCTCGCCGAGTGCTTGCAAGCCGTCGATATTCTGAAGAACAAAGGCCTGCAATTTGGCGTGGTAAACGCTCGGTTTGTTAAACCGCTCGATCGAGAAACGATCTTGCGAACCGCGCGAGAATGCCCATGCGTTGTCACGGTGGAAGAAGGGACCTTGGTTGGAGGATTCGGCGCGGCCGTGCTCGAACTTGTCGCCGATGCGGGGATGAGCGCCGCCAACATTCGGCGGTTAGGAATCCCCGATCGGTTTATCGAACACGGCGAACGGCACGAACTGCTGGCCGACCTGGGGCTTGATGCCGCCGGAATCGCCGCTTCGTGCCAGGCGTGGGCAACCAACCTGGGCGCTCCCGAGGCCCCTTCCACCAAGAAGAAAGTTTCAACTGGTTAACCTACTTCGAGATTTCTCTGGTCCGGCCTGCCGTGTAAGTTTCGTTTCGGTGAAATCACATGACTTCACAGCCACCCTTGCGTACGATGATCTTGGCCGATGGCTCTCGGGCCGAGTTGCGTAGTGCCGTTTCGGGCCTTCGGCCAACGATCGAACGGCATCTGCAGGTTGTCGGCGAATCGCTCGATTTCTCCTCCGATCTTGGAAGCACCGAATTTGATCTGGCGGTTGTGCTGGGTGGTGATGGATCGATCCTACGGGCGGCGCACCAACTGGGAAATCGCCAGAGGCCCGTGCTGGGCGTCAACCTGGGTCGGCTTGGCTTTCTGGCCGCCCTGCACCCCGAGCAACTCGATCAGGCCCTACCCGAGATCGCGGCGGGTGAGCACCAGGTCATCGAGCACCTGATGCTCGAGTGTACGGTCGTTCGCGCTGGCAAGGCACTTTACCACTCGCTGAGCTTGAACGAGGTGGCAGTGCTAGCAGGCCCGCCCTTCGCAATGGTCGAAATTCAGCTCTATGTTGACGAAGAACTCGCAACTACCTACAGTTGCGACGGCTTGATCGTCAGTACGCCGATCGGCTCGACAGCCCACTGTTTGTCGGCCGGCGGGCCGATCTTGCGAAACGATCTTCAGGCCGTCGTCATTCTCCCGATCAGCCCTCATACCCTGACCCATCGCCCCGTCGTCGATTCGGCCGACCGCACCATCGAATTGGCAGTCCCCGCGCCGCACGACGGAACTTCGCTCGTTGTGGATGGCCGTGTGCTGGGTCGGCTCGAGGCAACCGACCGGGTTCGGATCGTTCGTTCAATCTCGCCGTTTCGTATGGTTGCCGTTCGCGGGCAACATTACTACCGCACGCTGCACGACAAGCTTGGCTGGAGCGGCCAGTTGAAATGGACTCACTAACAAGAGGTTCCATGGCCTGTCACGCCCCCCTCGCAAGTGGCGAAACGGCTTGGAAAGGCGCGGCCCCCTGACCCCTGTTGCAAGGAAGCAATTCGCATGACACCGCAAGGCATCACCCGTTTTTCGTTTTTCTTCATTGGCTGGATCGTGGCTTACGCCATCGCGGGTTCGTTGCACGGGGCCGAACCCAGCTCGGCTCGCGCTAAGGAGATTGAGGACTCGCACGAGCGGAGCCTGCTGCGCGTGGCCGAGCTGCCCGAAAAGCCGGAAGCAGCGTCGAGCGAAACCAAGAAATACGACCTGCGATACAAACTTAAACGAGGAGACGTGCTGCGCTACGAAGTGACGCACCGTGCATCGATCCGCAGCACCGTGGATGAAACAACCCAAGCCGCCCAAACCAAGACCGATTCCGTCAAGGCCTGGAAGGTGACCGACACCTTGCCGAATGGCAACATCGAGTTTACGAACGTAGTGGAAAAGGTTCACATGGTGAACCAATTGCCCGATCGCGACGCGGTTGAATACAACAGTGAAGTGGATAAGGTCGCCCCGCCGGGGTTTGAGGACGCGGCCCGAGCCGTCGGCGTACCGCTCAGCACGATGCAGATCACTCCGTGCGGCAAAGTGGTCCGCCGCGATACGAAGACTCGCAACCAAAACGCCGAAAGTGATGCCGCCGTTGCCTTACGACTGCCCGAGGGACCGGTCGCCATGGGCGACACCTGGGACGAACCGTTTGAAGTGCAAGTGACGGTCGAAAAAACCAACACGAAGACGATCCAAACTCGTCGCCACCACAAGCTAACGGCCGTGGAGAATGGAATCGCCACGATCGAAGTCACGTACCAAGTCCTCTCGCCAATCGATCCGCAGATTGAAACACAGATCGTTCAGCGGCTCATGGAAGGTGAAGTGCGATTCGACATCGAACGCGGCCGCGTAGTCGGGCAACGTATGGATATCGACAAGCGGATCATCGGCTTCGCCGGCCCCACGAGCAGCATGCAGTACATCATGAAGATGGAAGAATTGCTCGTGAAGGACGAAACCAAGCCACCGGTTGAAACGAAGACCGCGGCCCGCCCCAGCACGACGACCAAGCGAACGTCCTCCGCGGCATCGAATCGCGGCAAGACGCCCCACTCGAAGGTAGGTTCGTCCTCGAAGAAATCGACGAAGAAACTGGAAGACTCGCCTTCCACACCACACTCAAATCGGCAGTAAACTTTCGCCCTGCTACCTTAAACCGGGCAATGCACTAGACACGTCCCTCAGCCGCGCTGCATACTTTCCTCGAACGATTTCTGAACGAGGAAGAGATGCCTGAAGGCGACCACAACCACGACGGACCTGCTCATCCGGGCACCGAGCCGGGCGCTCGAGAGGGTACGCGATCTGCTTCAATCACCTTTGCGTCGAAGCCCTTCGTTCTTGTTGCCGTATCTCTGAGCATCTTGCTCGTCGCGATCGTTCTCGTGCTACAGTATTTCGTGGCCGAACGTCTTCCACTTCTGACGGAAGCCAACCTGGAGGCAGCGCAGGAATTGTGGCGTACTGCCGGGCCAGCAAGTTACGATCTAGACTTGAAACTCGGCGGTGCCCGACCGGGTACCGTTCATGTTGAAGTCCGAAACCAAACCGTGACCGCGGAAACCCGCGACGGCCACGTACCTGGCAAATGGACCTGGGAAACGTGGTCGGTGGCGGGCCTCTTCGACACGCTCTCGCAAGATCTCGATATCGCCCAGAACCCAGAAGAACGCATTCAAGCCCCCTCCGGCACCAAGTGGTCTGTACGCTGCGAGTTTGATCCGAAGTTCGGTTACCCAAGGCGGTATCATCGCCTGGTGACGGGCGGCCCCGAAGTGTTTTGGAACGTGACGCATTTCGAGCCGAAGTAATTCCCCCACATCCCCGTATTGTGGCACGGACTTTAGCCTGTGGCTGGTACGGACTGCTGCAGCGTTAGACTCCTTTCACCACGACGACACAACGAACACAACGGAAGGAAGAAGAAAGGACGGGATAATAGGATCGGAAGTATCCACCGGATTAAGCCGTTCATGGACAATCCAAAAAAACCTCTCTGATATTCACCATCCGACCTGATGTTTCTCATTTCGTGAATTCAAATATCAATTGCGACAAACCAGTTGAAGGTGTCCGGGAATTGGAACCGCTTTCAGCCCCCGGCTTTGCCGGGGGTTCAGCCATCCACGTATCGTGACACTGCGGCGAACCCCCGGCAAAGCCGGGGGCTGTCGATCCAATGTCTGGTCACGCTTAACTGGTTCGACGAACCGAGAAAGACCGGACTTTGCCCCTCCGGTGCAATCATCATCCCACACTTTATCGTAACTCTAATCCGATGTTATCTGTCGCATTTGAAGTTTGAATTCACCTTTTGAATCCCTTTTCATCCTGTCAATCTGGCCAATCTTGTTATCCTGTCGATCCTTCTCGCCGTGTCGTCCTGTCGTCATGGTGAAACTTAAACGCTGTAGTACTATAATCCGAGCCACGAGTTGTGGCCTTGGGCCACGTCACGATGCAATGTATTAAGGTCTCGACGAGCGAATGAGTTATTGGCGAGCAAAGCGCGCGATTGTCACGGGTGGCTCGGCCGGTTTGGGCCTGGCGATGGCCAAGGCTCTCGTGCGGCATGGTGCCCGAGTTGTACTGGCTGCCCGAAGCCACTCGCGTCTGGAAGACGCAGCCCAATCTTTGCGCGGTTTTGGCGGTGAGGTTTTGCCCGTGGTTGCCGACGTCACGGAACCTGCCGATGTCGCCCGCCTTGCCGAGACCGTACAGGCCGCTTGGGGAGGGGCCGACATCTTGTGCCACTGCGCCGGCCGCTCGATGCGGGGCACGGCCCTCGCCACAACGCCCGACGAGTTCTGCGCGATGTGGGATACGAATTTCCTGTCGGCCGTCCGCTGTGTGCAGGCCTTTGCCCAAACACTCACCGCAAATCAGGGGCATGTCGTCCTGATCGGCTCGTTGGCAAGCAAAGTGGCCGCGGGTTACTTGGGCGCTTATCCCGCGAGCAAACACCCGCTTGCGGCATTTGCCCAACAACTGCGGATCGAAAACGAAGCAAGCGGCCTCCATACGCTTCTCGTGTGCCCGGGGCCTATCGCGCGAGAGGCACCCGATACTCCCGAACTGCGTTACCTTCACCAAACGACCGATGTGCCCCCCGCGGCACATCGGCCCGGCGGTGGTGCCAAGGTCCGCGCACTCGACCCGCACGACTTGGCGGAAAAAATCTTGCGCGCCTGCGAGCGACGGAAGGCCGAAATCATTCTGCCACGCACGGCCCGTCTGTTGTTCGCGGCTACGCTAATCTCCCCTCGCCTGGGCGATTGGCTGCTCAAACGCATGACCTCGGGGTAAGAACCACGGACGCAAGCGTCCCATGTTCCCCCGCCATTTGATTGTACTCATCTCGCTCTGCGAGATGATTCCCCTCTCGCGGAGAGCCTCTGATTGTTTTGGAAAGCGGGCAACCGGTTTCGGCACAAGTGGTAGAAAGAACCGGTTAATACAGCGGCCTGGCGGCCGCCGCTCACTCGAATGAACATTTCATCACAACGACAACGGCAAGGCCGCGATGCGCACAAAAAAAGACCCCGGTTGGCGCTGCGAGTGCTGCCAACCGGGGCCTCGTGTTTGGAGAAGACGGCCGCGGCTCGGGCATGGTTCATCCGGCAATAACAGATTGCGATTGCGGGAATCGCCACGCCCAGCGACTACAAGGGTCCGGCGAGCCGAGCCGGACATACGTCTCTCCCAAAAATTGCACCTGTACCGCCGATTCGGCTTTCGGCTACACCGCCGGCCAATTCGCTTGAGTGCGGCACCCTCGATTTCCCTGGATTTGTGAAACGTGCAGTATCCCGCGATGGGCGTGGTCGCCATACCTCGACGACAGTTTGCTTAGATTCACAAGCAGATAAGTCTTGTGACGCCGCAGCCCTGGCTGCCGACATCGGTCGAATGAACCAAGCACATCGCGTGCCAAAACGTCCGGAAAACAACCGGCAAACATCCGCAGTTAACCGTTTGAAACACGCCATCGGCATTCTGCTCTCCTCGACCGGTACTGTTAAACCCACGATTCTCCGTGGCTTTGCCAACTCCTCGTAATGATTTGTAATGGTTGAAAAACCCCGCGATAGTTACTCCGATTCGGTCCGCACACGCCGACACGACTTGTAAGAATTACCAACCCAACGTGCTGGCATTGCAATCGAGTTAGCGCAACCTGCAACCGAAACACGTGGCACTGGCAAGGTGCGAATCCTACGATCCATCCGCCGCAAATGCTAGCATTCTTCCATCGAAACAAGTCGATGGAACAGCGTTGCAGATGCAAGGTGGGTTCGATACGATTGCACCCCGTTTTCCGTTGATTCCGCGCACGTGGTGCAAGCTCCCCTGCCCCATCGCTGGGGCGTTGCGCCAGTTGCCTGTATGCGCGCCAAGAAGGAAACGATAATTAAGTAAGACACTCCCGCAACCTCGTGCCGGTCCAAATCATCGAATTGGGAATCATCCAACCACACGAGACTCTACGTTTACGTGCCGGCCCGACCGGGTCGAGATCGGCCATGTGCGGCACTGCGCGAGCACGGTTTGCACAATCGTTTGTGGTGCTGTTGACGGCCACCACCGTATTGGCAGCGTTGCCAGGTTGCGCTACGCTACGCCGCAAAGGAGCGACGGCCGAAGCGATCGCGGCCTCGCGCGAGCTTTCTCGCCAGGGCGTGGCGGCGATGGAAATGGGCCAGTGGGCGCAAGCCGAAGATTTGCTCCAAAGGGCCTTGCAAGCCTCGCCCGACGACTCCACCACACACCGTTCGATGGCCGAGGTACTTTGGCATCGCGCCGCCTATCAAGAGGCCGTGAATGAAATCCATGCCGCTCTCGAACACGAGCCGGCAAACGCTTCCTTGCAGGTTCGAGCAGGCGAAATGTTGCTCGCCATCGGAAACGGCGAGGCCGCTCTCGATTGTGCGGAGCGGGCCATTCAATTGGACCCCAAACTAGGAACGGCTTGGGCCTTGCGCGGGCGATGCCATTACCAATTGAACCACGTCGATCAAGCTTTGGCCGATCTTCACCATGCCCTGCAATACTCGGAAAACGATGCCGATGTGCTCTTCGACGTGGCAACGATTTACCGTCAGCGGGGACAAGCCGCACGGTGCCTAACCACACTCCATCAACTCTTGGATACCTATCCCCCCGGCGCTGAGCCGCAGCCCGCCTTGCTCCTGGAGGGCCTATCGCTCCTCGACCTCGGCAGACCCCAGCAGGCATCGGAAGTCTTGGCAACGGCTGCTCAACAGGGGCCTGCAAGCGTTGAAGTTCTCTACCATCTTGCCCAAGCGTACTCGGCAGCGGGCGATCTCGATCGTGCAGGCGCCACCGCTCATCAAGCGCTGGCCCTCAATGCCGCTCACGAACCAAGCCGCCAACTTCTAGGCCGCCTGGCCAACCAACCTGGCTCTAACGAAATTCAACGGCGATAGGCCAGCCCACGATCGCCCCGCCCTGCCCTGCCCACTCCGCATTGTCACACTGCCGGTGGAGCCACACTGCGATTCCACAACCTCCACCATCATTCAACGGAGGTCTTATTGGAACCATTAGGGAGTGGCCCGTTCTGTGGAGTCTACAAGAGCGAAACAGGCCAGAATGGTTCTGGGATTGGTAGTGAGATGCCCTTTTTCGCAAGCTTGCCCTCGGAAAGCCGCCGAGCCGAGACGTCTCGGCTATGTTTCTTGCCACCGAGCCGTAACGACCCGGCTAGAGTGATGAGGCACGGAGAAGAAATGGTTATTGCAAACTGGTCATTTTTCATGGGCCATTTCAGAAAGGACCAGTTTCAAATGGTTAATTTGCAATGACAATGCCGCTTTCTCCGTGTGCTCTGTGATGAGAAATCTGTGGCCCGTGGTGAGAAATCCGGGCTAGCCCGGATAATCGGACCTGCTGGCTATCGAACACCGCCGCACCCCACGTGTTCTGCCCTGAAAAAAAGCCCGGAGAAGAATTGTCCAACGAAGTTGGCAATCGAGTTTGATTTTGCCCAATTTGTGACGTATGTTTCCACGGGCGAATAACGCGACATCGCACGATCGATCGCATCGCCCCGCCCTGCCTCGTTGCCCTGCCCTTTATACTCCTCGCAGCCCCTGGAGTCCTGCCCATGCCCATGCTCGCTAGCCCGATTGCCGAATCGGAATCGTTTGTAGATCGTCGAAACAATGGCGTCACGGGAAACGGCCCGCTGTTCGAGCGTCGGCAATTTGCCAATAGTTACGAAGAGCTTTCTCCAGACGCGGCCGAACTGGCACGCGCGATCGATGGTTACAAGGTCCAGCACCGCCGCCGTTTCATTACGTTCGAAGAAATGCTGGCCGTCATCAAGTCGTTAGGGTATTCGAAGTAAACCTCGCTCGAAGGCCGAGTCAGCGGTGCTCAGCACAATCGTCGGCCACCGCCGGCACCCACTTCATGTGCCGCCGATCATTCTTCGCGGACGGAAGAACGACCGGTAGCGACATCAAACACGTCGATGGCTGGCACGAGCATCGCCCAGGTGGCGAACCCATAGGTAACGACCGTCACCAAGAACACGCTGCCGAAGTTCCCGACGAGGAAGGTCGTGATGGCGAAGAACGTGGCAAAGGGGGCCAATCCGGCAACGATGGCGAGCGCCGCCGAGTCGGTGCGGTGATTCAGCGCAACGTACAGCCCAACTCCTCCGCCGGCAATAAAACCCAGAAACGTCGTGAATTGGTTTTCGAACGAATCGGTAAAGGCGAGCATGATCCGCATACACGTTGCAACCCCTAAGAAGAGAAAGAGAATGGTGCCCAGGCTCATCGCAATCGCCGTGCGCGAGTTGGCATGGTTGATGCCCATGTGGAGGCCGAGCATGGCCGCAAAGGCATTCATCACGGCCACACCAACCAACAGGAAAACGAGATTTTCAGACGTAATGGCCCCCGCGCCCCACAAGTAGCCGCAAAGAACGGCGGGCAGCAAAACCATCTCTTTTGCGTTATAGAAGGCGCCTCCCAATTTGCCGAACACGATCTCCTTCGGCGTCAGATCGGTAACGAGCAGCAGGTCGAGCGCACGGCTATCGCGTTCGCTCGTAAGCGATGTGACGGCCAACGCATTTAGCAGGATCAACCCTACGACCAAGAGTGTTACGAGAGGCTTCGCTTCCGCGGGGATCATCCGCTCCGGCGCCGCCCCCGAGGATATCTGCGAAACGGCAACGGCCGCACACACGAAGAAAAGAAGCCAATACGCGAGGCGAATCACAACCACTCGCTTGCCGAATGCCCATGTTCTCATCTCGCGCCAAAGGACGGGGTTATCCCAAACGGGCCGCACTTTTCCGCCGGCACCGTGGATGCGATTAACCGAACTGCTGAGCGCTTCGCTCCCGGCGGCATCGGCATTCATTGGCTCTTCCTCGGCGCGCGGCACGATATCTTGCCGTGGGTTCCAGGCACGTACTCGGAGTATCGCGATCCCATTCAGCAGCAACATCCATACGCAAGACATCGCGAGGAACAACAGCACCGGATCGGAATCGGCCAAGGATGAGCCCGAGATGGAAAACATTGGCCGCGCGGCTTCCTGCATGGCCTGCCACGGACTCATGGTCATGGCCCATACGTTGGCCGGATGCCCAAGCCACGAGGCGTTGGGGACGGTGGCCGCCACGACCTCCCAAGCGATGAGCCAGAGAACGATGGCCAGTGCCGTCATTGCGACCGACTGAAACGTCTTTTCTCGCCACAGGCTGATGGTCGAGCCCAGGCTGCCGGCCACGAACGAGCTACCCAGGGTTACGCCCTCGACGCGGAGAATCTGTGCCGTCGTAACGCCGCCGAGCAGTGCCGATATCATCAGCAGCGGCAACGTGGCCGCCACCATCACGACCACCACCAACATGCCCGCCAAGAGCTTACCCAACACCAGGTCCGAGTTGGTCAGGTTCGTGAGTAGGAGCAACTCAAACGTCTTGCGATCCTTTTCCAGTGCGACTGCCGAGGACACTAACAAGGCCGCAAACGGCATGGCAACAGCAAGTTGCAACGCTGCCATGACCTGAAATGTCGCGGCGCCAAACCAAGCCAGGTCGCCCACGGTTTCAATTTGTTGGATGCCCACTAACAACTGCCACGATGTAAGCACTAAGGCAAACAAGGCCCCAACAAACAACGTTCGAGACGCAAAGAAGGATACCCGACGGGGGGCCACAGCCGCTTCTCGGGTAAACATCGGTCCGATCACCTGGCGATCCTCGAAGGCACAATTTGCGTAGAAGGATGGGAGGTCTGGGCCCCTCTTCCCGTTCCCCGCTCGGGGCATGGGCACAAGAGGGGGTCTGGCCAGGGCCGATCAGTTTTCGCTTTGGCACGCAAAATCAAGGCCGTCACTTACCGATGGCACGTCGGAAACCTCGATATTCGCACTGCTATCGCGTTCACCCGAAAATGCAGGTTAATGGTCCAAG
>JADZFK010000073.1 GCA_020849945.1 Pirellulales bacterium
ACATCCCACAACTGAAACTGGCGAATGCCGGGCGTATCGACCACGTAGCCGCCGATCGAAAGCGGAATCATCTCCGCCGTGGTCGTTGTATGACGCCCCTTCTGCGTCTCCTCGCTTACCGTTTGCACCCGTAGCCCCAGCCCCGGCTCCACCGCGTTCAGCAGCGACGACTTCCCCACGCCGCTTTGGCCAGAAAACACGCTCTGCTCGCCCGCCAGCCGCGCCCGCAGCCGATCGACCCCCACCCCCGTCACCACCGAAGTCAACAGCACCTCGTAACCAAGCTGGGCCCACACCCCAACCAGCGGCATCATGTCGGCCGCCTCCACCAGGTCGATCTTGTTGATGCACAAGATCGGCCGAATGCCCGCCTTCTCCGCCGTGACAAACATGCGATCGATCAGGTTCGGCTTGATCCGCGGCTCCGCCGCGCTCGTGACAATCACCAACTGATCGACATTCGTTACCAACACGTGTTGCCGACCCCGGCTGGTGCGGCTCACCACGCCGCGCCGCGGCTCCACCCGTTCAATCATGCCCTCGCGGGTTCCCTCGGGGCGGAACCACACCGCGTCGCCCGCCGCCACCACGTGCCGCTGGTCGGTGGCCAAGGTCTTCAGAAGCCGCCGTGTCGCACAAGCGTACTCCTCCCCCGATTCCACACGCACCACGCTCACCAGCCCCTGCACGCGAAGCACCCGGCCCAGTCGGCAAACCGAGCGGTCGATCTCGGGAAGCACCATCGTGCCCGCCGCATCCTCCACCACCTCGGCCCCAGCCACCGTCCGCTTCCGCGTGATCGCCCCTTTGCCGCTCACCCGCTCATCCCGCGGTGCGTCGGCACCGCTCGAGTCGTCGTGCGCCAGCCGCTCGACCCGATGCTTCTCACGCGCCCGCACCTCGCGGTTCTTGCGGAAATCGGCCCGTAATTTTCGCTTCTTCGCCGCCATGCAACTCGCACTCCAAGAATGACCCACCCCCACGCCCCAGAAGCGAGAATTCCCACGAGCCGAAGGCGTCAGCGCCCGGTGCCTTTACACCGGATCATCTGGCAGCTCAATCTGCCCCGCCTGCATATTCGTCGGATCATATCGCTTCCGATCGTCCGGGCCTCCGCGACCCGTTCGGCCACGCTCGATCTCACGATGATCCAACCCCGCACGCGTAAGAAGCGATTCCCGCATCACCTCTTGCGTAAGATTATCCGCCGGCGGCGGACCCACCGCGCCAAGCTCCACCGGTTCGTATTCCACCCGATACTTATGCTTCGCAACCGAAAGGATATCGCCAGGATTCAGAACCCGTTGCTCCTGAATCTTCTGATCGTTGATCTTGATCCCGTTGCGGCTCTGCAAATCGCGCACGAACCAGTAACCGCCATCGCACGTCAACTGGCAATGGTGGGCCGATACATTCGCAAACCGAAGGACAATATCACAACTTTCGCGGCGTCCTATCAACAACTGCCGCTTCTGACGTGGATTGGGCAGCGGGATCGGATCGCCGCCACCCAACGGAATAAGGGTACCATACATATTTGCCGTTCTCTTGCACCGGGACGAATCTGGAAATTATGATGCCTAGGAGCCACAAAGGACAAGAAGCAAGCAGTCAGCCGCAATAAGCAAGCATGAAGGACCAAGCGGCAAGGGATAATCTTTCGAACGACCACAATTCCCTCACAACTCTCAACCGATAACTCGCTCCTCGAATCTCGCAACTCCATTCAATACCCTAACTCTACGTACCCACCCAATTGGCGTCAACCAAACGACTTAACGCGATGGCCGATCCAGCCGCCTACGCCCCCTCGGCCGCTGGCAACCCGCCTCCCACTCCCAGCGAGCGGCCCCGCCATGCCGCCGACGAGCTGCCGTGGCAACGCGCCGGCCTGCCCTATTTTTCATGCAATTTCGATCTCCGGCAACGTTTCGGCCGCCGCGTGCAGAAAGTCAGCGTCGATGCCGGCTTCACTTGCCCAAACGTCGATGGCTCCGTCGCCATCGGCGGTTGCACCTTCTGCGATAACCGAAGCTACAGCCCTAGCAGGCGACTCCCTCGCACCAGCATCCGCGGCCAAATCGACGAAAGCATCCAACGCATGCGGCTACGCTACCGCAAGTGCCGCGACTATCTCGCTTACTTCCAACCCGCCACCAACACCTACGCCCCCGTCGAACGTTTGCGTACCGTCTACCGCGAAGCCCTCTCCCATCCGCAGGTCGTCGGCCTCGTCATCGGCACCCGCCCCGACTGCGTCCCCGACGACGTCCTCGCCTTGATCGAAGAGTTCACGCAACCGGCCCCTCCCACCCATTCGTCAACGCTGCCCTCGAACCCAACGAACCCCACGCTCCAGCGCCCATACGTGGCCGTCGAGTACGGTATGCAATCGATGCACGATCGCTCGCTCGATTGGATGAACCGCGGCCATCACCACGCGGCCATGATCGATGCCGTCGAGCGAAGTCGCGGCCGCGGGTTCGAAATCGGCGCCCATGTCATGCTGGGTCTCCCGAACGAAACCCGCGACGACATGCTCGCCACCGCCCGTGAGATCGGCCGTTTGGGCATCGAAGCCGTGAAGATTCACAATCTGTACTGCGTGAAGGGTACGCCGCTTGCCGACCAAGTGGCCCGAGGCGAAGTGCGGCTCATGGGGCGAAACGAGTATGTGCAAACGCTCGTCGATTTCATCGAACAACTGCCGCCAACCATGATCGTAGACCGCATCAGCGGCGATGCCCCGCCCGACTACTTCCTAGGCCCCAGTTGGTGCCTCGATAAACCATCCGTCCGTACCGCTGTTTTGGCCGAGTTCGCACGTCGCCAAACAAGGCAAGGCAGCGCCTGGAACAAGGCCCTCGCATGAACGAACCCACCGCGAATGCCCCGATCGTGCTGCTCGGCGCGTTCGACACAAAATCGCACGAGTACCACTTCCTCCGCGAACAGATCACCCGGCGCGGCCACCAGGTGCTCGCCATCAACACGGGCGTGCTCGGCAGTACGGATTTGTTCCCCGTCGAGATCGAGGCCGACGAAGTTGCCCGCGCGGGCGGCCACGAATTGGCCGCCCTGCGAGCAAGCCAAGATCGTGGCCAGGCCATGCATGTCATGGCGGCCGGTGCCGCGGTCGTCGCGCGGCGTTTGTTTGAAGCCGGCCAACTCGCCGGTATCGTCGGCATGGGCGGCTCGGGCGGGTCGAGCGTCGTAACCGCCGCCATGCGAGCCCTGCCCCTTGGCGTACCCAAGGTCTGCGTTTCAACCGTTGCCGGCGGAAATACTGCGCCTTACGTCGGCCTCAAGGATATCACCCTCATCCCTGCCATTACCGATGTCGCCGGCTTGAATCGCATCTCTCGACTCATCCTCTCCCGCGCCGCCGGCGCGATTGTCGGCATGGTCGAATCCCACGTCGAACCCTCGGGAAACGATCGGCCCATTATCGCCGCCAGCATGTTCGGCAACACCACCGCCTGCGTCGATCGCTGCCGCTACTTGCTGGCCAACGCCGGGTTCGAAGTCCTCGTCTTCCACGCCACCGGTACCGGCGGCCGCACCATGGAA
The DNA here is from genome assembly GCA_020849945.1 of Pirellulales bacterium. GTDB lineage: Bacteria > Planctomycetota > Planctomycetia > Pirellulales > Lacipirellulaceae > JABDGM01. Next base: position 3,571 of record JADZFK010000073.1, read on the forward strand.
TCGCTCATCGACGAAGGATTGGTCGATGCCTGCCTCGATATCACGACCACCGAATGGGCCGATACCGTCTGCGGCGGCGTGTTCGATGCCGGAGAAGACCGCCTCTCGGCCGCCGGGCGCCGCGGCATCCCCCACCTCATCGCCCCCGGGTGTGTCGATATGGCCAATTTTGGCCCCATCGACACCGTACCCAAACACTTCCGCGACGCGGCCCGAACGCTTTACGAATGGAACCCCTCCGTCACCCTGATGCGCACCAATATCGAAGAAAACCGAAAAATGGGCCACATTTTCGCCGAAAAAGCAAACGCCGCCACCGGCCCCGTCGCCGTGCTCGTTCCCCTCCACGGCGTCTCCATCCTCGATGGCGACGGCCAACCCTTCTGCGACCGCGAAGCCGACGCCGCCATGTTCTCCACCCTTCACAACCACCTCCGCCCCGGCATCCCCTTCATCGAAGTCGATGCCAACATCAACGACCCCATCTTCGCAGATCGCGCCGTTGAACTCATGCTCGAACTCATCCAAACCAAACGACAACAAACCTCCCCTTCAACCCCAGCCCGCACCCCAAAAACATAGCAAACCCGAAGTAGCACGGACATCAGTCCGTGCTGACCTCTTCAAAACCATATACTCCCCTACTCCCCTACTCCCCTCCCCATGCCTTCCTCCGATCACACCACCACAATTGCCGAGCTACGAAAGCTCGTGGCCGATTTCGTTGCCGAACGCGATTGGTCGCAATTCCACGCGCCCAAAAATGTCTCGATGGCCCTCGCCATCGAGGCCGCCGAGCTGATGGAGCACTTTCAGTGGCTCTCGCCCGAGGCCTCTCGCCAACTGGCATTCGACCCCGCCAAGCTGGCCGAGGTCGCCGAGGAACTGGCCGACGTCATCGGCTATTGCTTCGCCTTGGCCAACGAATTGGGGATCGATATCTCCGACGCCGTCCGCGCGAAGATGGTCAAGAACGCCCAAAAATACCCAGCCCAAGAATATCGTGGTCGCTACGAGCGGCCACGCAACTAAACGCGTGAAGCTTCCTTTAGCCATCGTCGGGGCCAGCACAAGGGCAGCGGCGGCATCGGCCGCCCGGGCCGGCTTCACCCCCCTTGCCGCCGACCTGTTCGCCGACGCCGACCTCCGCGCCATCGCTACCGCCACCCGCATCGCTCCGTACCCCGTGGGCTTGCTAGACTGGCTCCGCACGCTCGCCCCGCCCGCTTGGTTCTACACCGGCGCACTCGAAAACTACCCGCAACTGGTCGATCAAATGGCCTGGATCGCGCCGCTGTGGGGCAACCCCGGCGAGGTGCTCGAACGCGTTCGCTCGCCGTGGGAACTCGCCCACGCACTCGGCAGCGCGGGCCTCCTCTTCCCCGAAATCCGCTCGACCGCCGACAACCTTCCCACCCCTGGCGAGTGGCTACTCAAACACATGCACAGCGCCAGCGGCAGCGGCGTGAAAGTTTGGAATGCGGTCGAATGCGCCCGATCAAAGGCATCCCCAACCTCAACCCGCTCGGAATCGACATTCCCCCAAACGGGCATGCCGCCAAACTCCGCTTTCTTCCAACGACGCATTGACGGCACGCCCTGCTCCGCGGTGTTTGTCGCGGCCGAAGGGTCGGCCAACCTCCTTGGCGTCTCGCGGCAACTCATCGGCGAACCCTGGCTCGGCACACACGGGTTCCACTTCGCCGGCGCAATAGGGCCCTGGCCCCTCGCCAACTCCGCCCACCAAGCACTCGTTAAGCTCGGAAACCTCCTCGCTTCGCAATTCGAACTCCTCGGCCTCTTCGGCGTCGACTTCATCCTCGCGGGCAACGACGTGTGGACCATCGAAGTGAACCCCCGCTACACCGCCTCGGTCGAAATCGTCGAACGATTCACCGGCACCAACGCGCTCGCCCTGCACGCCGCGGCATTCGGCAGCCCGCCGCCCGCCGCTCCTCCCGCAATCATTCCAACGAACGCCTTTCACGGCAAAGCGATCCTCTACGCCCGACGCGAAATCGTCCTCGCGGAATCTTTCGCCCGCCGCGCGCTGGAAGAAGCAACTCGCACCCCCTGGCCAACCCTCGCCGATATCCCACCAGCCGGCACCCGCATCGCCGCTGGCCGCCCCGTCCTCTCCCTCTTCGCCGCCGCAAATGCTCCGGAAGAAGTCGAACAACGCCTCCGCTCACGCGCCGCCAAGCTCGAACAAGAACTCAACACCAACCACTGACAACACAAACTCCCCTCCCTTTTAGGGAGGGGTTGGGGGAGGGTTCAAAGACCGTTGTATATCTGCCCCTGCAAAATCTGAAAAACACATAGCCGACCCGTCTCGGGTCGGAACCCAGCACCTAAAATCTCAGCGTTTTCTTCAATTGTTCTTTCCCGGCCAAGATGGCCGGGCTAGGTTTTTCAAAAGTCGCGCCGCCATCTCGTTTCTCGCTGCCTCAACGAAACTTTTCCAGAATGGTGTGGCAGGCCTTTTGGGCCTCGTCCTCGGTCAGCCCAACCAGCAAAAACCTTTTCTGCGGCGAGGTCTCGCCCGCGATCAACTCCACTTCCGATTTCGACAGGCCGAACGCCTTGCTCAACACGTCGGTAATGGCTCGATTCGCCTTGCCTTTCTCGGGCGCCGCGGTCACCGCCACGCGAAGCGATCCTTCGCGCTCTCCAACCACCGCATTACGACGTGCCCCCGCATGCGCCCGCACCGCCACAACCACCCCGCGCCCATGCCGCTCAACAACCACCATATTCCCCCTCCACTTCCCCCTCCACAATAACAAGTTGCGAGTTGCGAGCCCAAACCGCCAACAAAAAAACGTTTAGTCCGCATTTCTCACAATCAAAACCACGGAGGCACAGAGCCACGGAGAAAACCAGTAGCAAGTACGCCTCCCACAATGAACGGCGGAAACACCCTGTCTCGTAGCTACGGGCGGTTGACCTTGCTTCAAACGATCTCTTGGCTTGTTCTCCGTGACCTCGGTGTGTTCCGTGGTGAGAAATCCGGTTTAGCCGCGACGCGCAGCGGAGCGCGCCCCAACGCATGCTGCGAGTTGCGAGAACATCAACAACCCGGATTCGCAAACGCCCTCAATCCCCCCCCTC
>JADZFK010000074.1 GCA_020849945.1 Pirellulales bacterium
GGTTGCTCGCTGGATGCCGTCACTTGGGCCCGTCTTGCCAAGTCGCGCTGGTCGCCATTTACGCGCCCAATTAAATACGCATCGTCTTCCAGCAACTGCTGCTGGATTGCATAAATCGCATCCGCATCGGCGGCCAGGTTGGCGGGCGACACCCCTTGCCCTACCGCAAAGGCCGCCGCCGTGCCAACCCCTTGCCCCACGGCCGCGCAAGTGCCCATCACTCGAGTCGATGCGAACGCAACATGCGTGGCCGAAATGTTGCGGCCCGCGAACATCAGATTCTCCACGTCACGCGCCACACACGCTCGCAGCGGAATATCATACAAATGGGGCACTTCATGCTGCGTACACGGCGGTTCGCCCACGGCGTCTACGCCCCACACCGGGTGCGTATCAATGAACCAACCGCCATACGCGATCGCATCGTCGAACGCGGTCGAACCTAATACATCGCGCTCGGTAAGCACGTGCTGCCCCACGAACCGCCGGCTCTCGCGTTTGCCCGGCAGAAAGCCGAACCACTCCAAAGCCCAGTGGTCGGCCCCGTGGTCGCCGCCGTTCTTCACGTGGTCCCACACGCCAAGAACGATGGCTAACAACTCGTCGCGAATCGCCTCGTTATCTGCGATCGTATCCAGGTGCCCCCCCCACTCGACCCACCAATAACCGTACTCCAGGCCCAAATCGCCCAACCCCGCCGTGGTGCCGTGCGGGCGCAACTGCAATTGCTCCTCGCCGAACTTGCGAGCCCAACGCGGTGCCACGAAGGGCATCGGCCGATCGTGCCGACGCGCCTGGAACAGAATGCTCGAACCGAGCCGATGCCTATCCGCTTGGACTTGAGCCAGCGATTCTCCAAACTGCTCGCGTGATTCACGACCTTCCATGAAAGCCGCGCCGGCCTCGACTCCTAACCGGCCGTCGCCTGTCGCATCGATGAACACGGTTGCATCGATCACGTGCCGATCTTCCGTCGAAAGCCGCTCGGCCAGCACGCGACAAATCCGCTGCCCAGCCATCTCAACTCCCACGAGCGTCGTGTTCAGCAGCAGCGTCAAGTTGCTTTCGGCTCGGCACTTGTCGTACAGAATCAAGTCAAACATCGAAGGCGAACGCTGCGGGTTCCGAACGCAATTCTCCAGCCGAATTTCTTCGAGGATGCCGCCCTCACGAGCTTCGGTTTCCAATTCGACCCCACGGCGACCACTACAATCGGCCCCTACCGCATGCATCCGCACTTCGCTCGAAGCATTGCCGCCCAGCACGGGCCGATCCTGGCACAGCACCACCTTCGCTCCGCGGCGCGCCGCCGCGATCGCCGCCGCGACCCCTGCCAGGCCGCCGCCCGCTACCAACACGTCGCATGTCGAGCTATGCAATCGCATGGTGGTCTCCAGGGCCCAGGTGGCTAGAATCACGACGCGCATTCATGCCTTCCAGCCGAGGAAGGCCAACCCCATCGAAGTGGTTTACGACGCGCTTCTCAAAATCGGTTGCAGGTTTGTAGCCAGTCAGCATCCCCTCGACGCGCTCGAGCCATCCTCGCTTCCGGGCACCAAGCTTGATCGCATGGGCAAACGCCGCAATCGATTCACCCATCTCGGGAAACTCAAAAACACCGCACAAACGCCGAATGCGGCTGGCGAATTCGTTCGCCATTTCAAGGTCTTTCTTTCGATGAGTCGCGTACAGTCCAGCAAACCACTCGGGCGCCATGCAGGCCAACGCCGCGACCGCCCCATGTGCCCCCGCTGCCAAGCTTTCGTTCAAGACCCCTTCGCTCCCCTGCAATACCGAAATCTTCATGCCTGCCGTGGCGCGAAGCAGGGTCGTCGCGCGTTCCACCGTTCCACTCGTGTCTTTGATGGCCACGACATTCGGATGAGCCGCCAACTCCACAACCGTCTCGATCTCCACCGGTGTCGGAATCCGGGGGTGATGGTACAACGCCACGGGAATCGGAACTTCGTCGGCGATCGTTCGCAGATACGCCTTTAGTTCACGCTGCGATACCTTCAGAAAGAACGGCGCCATGACCACGGCCACGTCGGCCCCATCCGCGGCCGCGTTCTTCGCATAACGCACCGTTTGCCGAATCCCCAAGGCAGATACCCCGACGTAGATCGTTGTCCCCTCGGTCACTCCTTCTCGGGCAGCGACCGTCAGGATTCTTCGGTCCTGCTCATCCAAGAAGATGGCCTCGCCCGTCGACGATGCCACGAATAGCCCATCGCAGCCTGACTGGCTCAAATGGGCGGCCAACCGCGTCATCGCGGCGCCATCCACTTCGCCCGCTGCTCGGCAAGGCGTAACACAAGCGGCCACAACTCCCGAATACGCACCCGCGCGTTGCGATTCGGCGCCAGCCAGGGGTTGGCCTTTGCGTCCGGATGAAGACCGTTCGTCTTTGGTTTTTGGAAGTGTATTCACGTGTATTTAGGTGCCTCTCGGAACTCAGCTTTGCCAAGTCCGAGTGCAATCGAGCTTTCGGGTTTGCCCGAACTCATCGCCCAGCAGCGACGCAATTTCGAGCACGATCGACCGAAAAGTGGTGAAAAGTAGGAAATAGGAAAAGAATTCCGCGACAATTCAGAGTGTATACACTGGTATAATGCCTGTCAATCAATTAGTATGACTTTTCTACAGGCCGCCTACTACTGATACTCAATGGGTTACCTGGACTGGGGCCTGCTATCGCCCGCAATTTCTCTCCCCTTGGGGAGGCATCAAAGTGAAAAACTCAATCGATCGCTCGTTGCCGACCTTTGACTCCGATTCGATGTACGATCGAGTCGTCCAGCACATCTTCTTTTCTGGTGGCATCGCTCCCGGGGCGAAGGTGGTCGAGCGTCGCCTTGCCGACGAGTTGGGCGTCAGCCGAATCCCCATCCGCGAAATCCTCCGGCAGCTCGCAGGCCAGGGCCTGCTCGTTTCCGATGAAAGCGGCCAAGGAACCCGCTTACGCAAGTACACGGCGGAGGAAATCCGCCAACTCTACGAGCTTCGCGAACTGCTGGAGGGCGGCGCCGCCCGCGCCGCCGCCAAGGTTGCGACCGATACGGATGTCGCGCGGCTCGATATGATTAACGATAAGCTCGATACCCTCATCGAGAACTTCGACACCAAGTTGTGGGCCGATTTCGATCACGCCTTCCACACCGCCCTTGCAGACGCCAGTCACAACGAACGTATCGCCCGCTCGCTCAAGCAACTTCTTACAGAATGTCATTGTGTCTTCTACTTGCATCCGTCTCATTTCAAGCAGTCGAGTGCCGAGGAAAGGGTAGCCCACCTGCGTGAAGTCGTGGAGGATCACAAGGCCATCCTCAAGTTGATCTGCGACGGGGAATGTGACGGCGCCGAGCGAAAAGCTCGAGAAGTGATGCGAGCCAGTAGCGTGCGGTTCACAAAAGCGTTGATCTTGGCCGATCTCACTGAGAAATAACAAAGGCATTTGCCCTTCGCGTTGGCTTTGGTGAATACCCAATCCAGTATTCTGCCGCGTCGCTGCGCCGACAGGTTCGTTCTGAGTTTCTTGCACCAGCATCCCGATTGAGGAACCGATCATGCCGACCTCTCGAACTTGGCGATCTCGGTTTGCATTCTCCGTTCGCTTCGCTCTCATGGCAGCCGTTTGGGGGCTGCCATCGGCAAGCGGGGAGCCGGCCGACATCACTGCCGTTCGTCACCAGGCGACCCACCGGCCTCGTCGGATTCTCCTCAATAACGATGGCAACGACGCCACGCGTGAACTCGATTCGATTACGCCCGAGGCAATTCTCAGCAAACGCTCCACGCCGCTCCTCGGTACCCAAGTCGATTCCATCGCTTATGCCACCCGCGGCGTTGGGCTCGATTCCTTCACCCACTTCACCAAAGTGGGAACCATCTTTACGACCAACGAAGGCGAACACTATTCCACAAACCGTCTGGCCGAACTACTCGCCGCAAAGATCGATCCGTTGCGTGTCATCGCGAAGTTCGGCAAGGAAAACCGCATCGAAGTCTTCTGGTCGCTCCGCATGAACGACAACCACGATGCCTCGGGCCATGAGTACGGTGCCATCGCCTTGAAAGCGAATCGGTTCAAGGCCGCACACCCCGAGTTCATGTTCGGCACGGCGAAAAAGCGACCCAAGTATGGTGCCTGGACGGCTCTCGACTACGCACACCCCGAGGTCCGCGAGCATGCCTATCAGTTAATCGAAGAAGTGTGCCGCAATTACGATGTCGACGGCATTGAACTCGATTTCTTCCGCCATCCGGTGTTCTTCCGGGCTACCACGCGGGGCGAAATCGTGCCCGACCGCGAACGCGAACTCATGACCGTCCTCATGCAGCGTATCCGCAAAGTGGCGGATGAAGTCGGCCGCTCGCGGGGCCGACCGCTGCTCCTCGTCGTCCGGGCCCCCGATTCCGCCGAGTACTGCCGCGACATCGGCCTCGATCTCGAACGCTGGATGGCCGACGACCTCTTCGATATCTACGTCCCCTCGAGTTACTTTCGCCTGAGGGAATGGAAGGATAGCGTCGCACTGGGGCACAAGTATCACATTCCCGTTTATCCCTCGTTGGATGAGCCACGCATTGCTGACCAGAACGCAAACACGATGCGTCGCACGGCCTTTGCGTACCGTGCTCGGGCTGCCGAGGCTTGGCTTGCCGGTGCCGATGGCATCTACCTATTCAACTTCCCGGATGTCTACGGTCCCAATAGCCCGATCCTCAACGAGATCGGCAGTGTCGATACCCTGGCCCGCCTCGACAAGGATTATTTCGCTTCCGTGCTGGGCGTTCGTCCCGCTTCCGGCAACAACCTGCCCTACGGACCATATCGAACCGCCGAAACTCTTAACCCCGGAAATCCCAAGAAGCTAGCTCCCGGCAAATCGGTCCAGGCCAAGTTCTTCTATGCCGAGACAACAAAGAAATCCGCATCCGGCAGCGATGGGCCCCATCTCAAGTTGCGGCTCCAGCTTCAGCGCGTGGCCCAGCTTTCGGAACTGAAAGTCGTCCTCAATGGCAAGGAGATGGCTTGCGCGACCTCCGAGCCCGGTTGGGTCGAAGCGGTTCCCGCCCCCGCCGACTTGCTCGCTGGCCTGAACGATGTCGGAATCTCACTCGGTGCCAAAGCAACTCAAGCGGCCGTTTGGGCCGACCTCATCTTGGAGGTCCGCTACAATCGTACGGGCACGAGCGATTCGGCGAATCGCCCTCGATGAGTCCGCGCGATGATGGCGTCCCAACCGTCTCGGTCAGGAGTGTTGGCACATAGCCCGGCCGTCTCGGCCGGGAACCAACTCTTCACTTCGATCAACCTGCACTTCCACATGCCCCGCGCAACGCTTTGCTCATCCTTGATCCCTCGGCATTTGGATTCCGGCTCCTGCCGCTTGGCGACCGTGTCTCTTCTACTGGTCAACATCTGCGTGGGCTGTTGGGGCTGCGCCGGCGCGCCCTCCACGCCGCTCGCATCCGAATCGCTGCGCAACGAGGCCCTTGCCACGTTGCGCCAAGGCCTCAACTCCGATGATCCCGAGGAGCAGCTCGCGGCCGCCGAGCTGCTCCTCGATCTCGGCTACTCGCGGGGCATTGCCGAACAGCTTCCAAAGTCAAGCTCATTCAAGCTCCCTTTATCGGCCGAGCAGGTTACGGAACTCCGCGTACTGGCCAAGGCGATTCGCTTCACGCCCGATTATGCCCGCTGCATCGAACAACTTCTCGCAACGTTTCGAGCCGATGACCCGACGACGTTCGCCCAAGCAGCCTGTGTTCTTGCCGAACTTCGTGTGCAGTTGAACGAACAGGATCGCAACGCCGCCCTGCAAGCGATCAGCGCCGGTGGCCCCGCTCGCGCTGTCGCGTGTCATTGGCTGCTGGCCGTTCAACAAGAGTCGGGACCAGCGCGGCATCTCGATGCGATCTTCGCCCTTCGGTCGTCGTCGAATGAACCGGCCCGGCAACTTGCCGCCGAGGCACTTCGGCATCTTGGCGCGTTCCTGCCCGCGCAGCGGTCCAAACTCCTTCCCAACATCACGGCTGAAACACTACCCCAAGACCCCGCGGTGGTCACCGAACTTTGCCGCATGCTCGCCGAGATCGGCGAACCGAGCGATCTGCCTTTGCTCGGGCCGTTCTTGAATGCCTCAACCCCAAGCTCGACTTCATTCGCCGCCGCCAGCGCCATCCTCCGCATCGAACGCCGCAGCAACCGTCACCGTGTCCATTGGCTCGATTGGCTCGTCATCTTCCTCTACGCCGCCGGCATGATCGGGGTCGGCTTCTACTACTCGCGCCGCAACAAGAGCCGCGACGATTACCTCCTCGGTGGTCGCTCCATGTCACCCTGGATGGTCGGCCTATCGCTCTTCGCCACCATCATCAGCACGATTAGTTTTCTCGCTTACCCTGGCGAACTCGTCCGCTATGGGCCGCTCGTGTTTTCCAGCGCGATCATCTTTCCACTTTGCTACATTCTCGTCGGCTGGTGGCTGATCCCCGCCCTCCTCGCCAAATCGGGCACCAGCGGTTACGCCTTGCTCGAAGAACGCCTCGGCCTCCGCGTCCGACTTCTCGGCGCGGCCGTCTTCATTCTTCTTCGCCTCGTTTGGATGGCCACCGTCATCTACGCCACAACGACCATCGCTCTGCTGCCCGCCCTCGATATCGACCCCGCTTATACACCGCTCGTTTGCGCGGCGCTTGGCTTGGTTACGCTTGGCTACACGGCATTGGGCGGCTTACGTGCCGTCGTTCTCACCGATGTCATCCAATCGTTCCTCCTTTTCGCCGCCGCAATCGCCACAATCGCTCTCGTTACGATTCACTTCGGCGGCGTCAGTTGGTTCCCCACCTCCTGGCCCGCCCATTGGGCGCCTCTCCGTTGGGGCCTCGGCCTGCAAGAACGAATGACAATTACCAACGCCTCGATCTTCATGCTCGCGTGGTACATCTGCACCTGCGGCTCCGACCAAATGGCCATCCAACGCTTCAAGGCCACCGGCGGCACCATCGCCGCTCGCCACTCCTTTGGCACCACGCTCATCGCCGCTTTCCTCGTCAAGCTCTTTCTCGGCGTCGTCGGCGTGGCCGTGATGGCCTACTTTCTCGATCAGCCCCACCTGCTGCCCGATAAAGCAACCGTCATCACAGAAGCCGACAAACTCTTTCCCGCCTTCATCGTCATCGGCATCCCCGTCGGACTCACGGGCCTCGTCATCTCCGGGATGATGGCCGCCGCCATGTCCAGCCTCTCTTCCGGCATCAGCGCGGTTGCCTCCGTCATCAGCGACGACTTCCTCCGCCGCTTCCGTCCTCAACAAACCACCGAGCACGCTTCGCTCATCGAAGAACGTATCATCTCCGCCGTGCTCGGCGCGGTCGTCGTTGCCCTGAGCCTCCTCATCGAATACGTGCCAGGCAACCTGTTCGAAATCACCTCGCGCGTCGTCAACACCTTCACGGCACCGCTGTTCATTCTGTTTTTCATGGCCCTCTTCGTGCCCTGGGCCACACCGCTGGGCGCGGTTGTCGGTCTCCTCGTCAGCTTGGCCGTTGCCATCGCCATCGCCTTCTTCGAGTTTCTGAACATCAGCATGATGTGGATCATCCCCGCCTCCATGCTTACCGGCATCCTCGCCGGCACCCTCACCAGCCTCTTCCTTCCCCGCTGTGGCACCCCCGCTAATAGCGAGCCCGCACATGGCGAGCCCGCTTCAGCGGGCGGGCCATAGCCCCGCGCAAAAAAGCGGGCCTCGAATGAGTCGGTCACACGACCAACTCGACGCAGCGGTCAGGGGCAAAGCAACCACCACGCCACTTCTATTCGAGGCCCCGCGGGCCAGCAAGATAACTGCTTGGAAAAGGTCTCCCTTCGCCAAGCATGCCAAGCCTATTTCGCACGCCCCGTACCAACGGTGCTTGCAACGATTTTCCTCATCCGCCGATGTCACCCTAACATCAATCCAGATAAGAAGTTAGTGTGAGATAGAACTCACCCAGGTTCAGCCAGAATCGGGGGTCGTTCGAACTCCCTCGCTGCTAAAGTGATGCAATTCTGAACGGCAATGTCCTACCCACAATGCCGCAAAACGCCCCAATTGTTCCCGATGCAATCGGCAGGCACACCATCGGCCGTTTCGATTCATTTTGAGACTCTCCAAGCCCATTCGTCGTCGTAACATGAGACGATACAATGATTTGGCACGTGCCCACCACCCACCAGTAGTTCGCAGCGTTCCTCCTACCGCGGAATGGTCAACATGGCTCTATCTCAACCTGAGACATCCCATTCCGTGCTCCGAGCGGCTCACCCGCTTCGCCGCGAAGCTCGCACAATTCTGGTCAGCATGAACCCCAAAGCCGGCTTCCGCGCCCGCCGCGCGCATGTCGGCGAGATCACGGCAACGCTCCGAAAGGCTCACTTTTCGGTCCTTGAAACGACCAGCCTCGCCGAATTGACGGCCTTGGCCACTTACCACCATGCCGCCGGTGATCTTCGCGCCGTGGTGGCCATCGGCGGCGATGGCACAGCCTCGATTGTCCGCCGCCACGTGCCGCTCGAAGTTCCGATGCTCGCGGTTCCGATGGGCACCGAAAACTTGCTCGGCCGTTACCTTCGCCAATCCATCGCACCGGCCGAAATCCTCGATGTCCTCACACATGGTGTGGTTGCCGATTTCGATCTTGGCCGGGCTGGTGGCCAGCCGTTTCTACTGATGTTCAGCGCCGGTTTCGATGCCGAGGTGATTCGCGTACTCCATGAAAACCGGCGTGGCAACATCAGCCGCGCTACCTATGCGATGCCTATCCTGCATTCGATGTACCGTTACTACTATCCGCCCATGCGGTTATACTGGGGAGACTCGGCAACCGAGCGAGCCGAGGCGACAATCTGCCGTTGGCTATTCGCGTTCAACCTGCCGCTTTATGCGTTCGGTCTTCCGATCGCACCCGCGGCGGTCGGCACCGATGGCCTGTTGGATGTGTGTGCATTCGAGCGAGGCTTCCTCGGAAGTGCGATTCGCTACTTGTGGCACGTTTTCCACCAATCGCATCGCGAGTTGGCCGATGTCGCAAATCATCGTGCCACGTGCTTTCGGGTGGAATCTGCCGAAGGAGCGGCCATCGGCTACCAGCTCGATGGCGACTATGGCGGCATGTTGCCCGTGGATGTCGAAGTATTGCCGGGGCAACTGCGGTTGGTTGTTTCACGTTTCACGGCCCAACGGCTAGGGTTTCAACTGTGAGCCGAGAGAAGGGAGTTTCAAGTGCCCAATAATCCAGCCCAAATTGGTTCGTACCGCTGCGGTGTTGGCCAGTCGTTGCTGGTCATCGCCGGGCCTTGCGTCATCGAAACTGAATCGCTGACGCTTTCCATCGCCGAGCGATTGGCGGCCGAGACTCGCGGCTTGCCAGTGCAGCTCGTCTTCAAGGCATCGTTCGATAAAGCGAATCGAACGAGCACGTCGGCATTCCGCGGCGCGGGGCTGGAAGCCGGCCTGGCGGTGTTGGCCAAGGTGGCTCGGGCCACCGGCCTTCCCGTGACGACCGATATCCATGAATCGTGCCAAGCCGCCCCGGCCGGCGAAGTTTGCTCGCTGCTGCAAATCCCCGCATTTCTCGCGCGCCAAACCGATCTGCTCCTCGCGGCCGCCAAGACGGGCCGTGCCGTTCACGTGAAGAAAGGCCAGTTCATGGCCCCGGGCGATATGCGGCACGTCGTCGATAAACTGGCCAGCGCCGGCTGCCAGAATATCCTTCTGGGCGAGCGGGGCACGTTCTTCGGTTACGGCCGGTTGGTGAGCGACTTCCGGGCGATCCCGCAGATGCAGGCGCTCGGCGTGCCCGTGATCTTCGATGCCACCCACAGCGTACAAGAACCAGGGGGGCTTGGCGCTGCCACGGGCGGAAACCGTGCGATGGTCGAGCCACTCGCCCGAGCCGCGATGGCCATCGGCGCCGACGCCCTGTTTTGCGAAACGCACCCCGACCCCGACCGTTCGCCAAGCGATGGCCCCAACATGGTGCCGCTCGACGAATTCGGGCCGATGCTCCGACGCCTGCTCGAAATCCGCCGCGTCATCGGGCAGCTCGCGCCATCCATCGGCTCTCCCAACAAAAACGCTTGAGATCAATTCCCCCGCTGCTCACCTCCATTCGGTCTCCACGTTTCAACACGAGAATTGCTTTGAAACCAATTGTTTTTAGCTACGAGCCACCGGCGCCGCAACACGCGATAGCTCGGCGTGTTGGCACACTTCTGGCAGCGCTCGCCGTATGCGCGATGTTGGGTTGCAAGCCCACCGTGCAGACGGCGAGCAATCAGCAAGCTCAGCAAGATCGGCTCCGCCAGGCCGATCGAGAGGCGGCCTTGCTCAAGGCGGCCACCAAGCAATTGGCCGACTTGCCCGCGGCGGTTGATACCGAACTCCGCCCGCCCGTCGTTGTGCTCGACTCGCGCAAGACAGCCACCACGGGCGACGTCTTTGCCGTCTGTGTCGGCAACCCGGCGATCCTTAACGCACCGATTAACATTGTTTTCGTACCCGCCGGCAACGGCCGATTCCGTGGCCTCGGCGCGCGCCCAGGCGACGTCCTGCGTTACTACGTCCGCGAAGACCCCACGGTCGACGAAGATAGCCGCATGATGGGCCTCTCGCGCATGTTGCCGGTCGATCTGAAGATTGCCGAAGTGTTCGACGACAACACCCTGATTCTCGAACAGCCTCAGTTCCAGCCCACGCTCTTGCCAGCCAAGGTGGAAGTGTTTCGTAATGTCGATACACGGCTGGCCGACATCAACGAGAAACTCGTTCTGTACGATACGCGCCGTTTGCCGCCGGTGGGGTGGGAACCCGCGCCCGATGAAACCGTACTCAACCAAGTGCTCGCGTGGCTGAATCAGTGGATTCGGCAAACCACGGCGCCCGCTGGTTGGAAGCCCGATCCGCTGCTCGATACGCTACCGGCCGAACTGCGAAACGATCCGCTGCTCAAGCCGTTCATTTCGGCCGAGGCACTTGCGGCAAGAGTGTTCTTGCCTCATGAAGCTCGCCGTATGCAGGAAGTTGCCTGGCTGCGAGACATCGCACAATGGGCGACGGGCAATGCCGTCGACGAGGTCGGCCGCGCCACGGCGCTGTTCGATTGGGTCGTGCGCAACATTCAACTGGAGCCCGAGGACCAGGCCGCTCCGCATCGGCCTTGGCAATCGTTGGTCTACGGTCGCGGCACGGCGGCCGAGCGGGTTTGGGTGTTCGCTTCCCTCGCCCGCCTACAAGGCTTGGATGTCGTCGCTGTTGAAATCCCCAGCGCCTCATCGGCCGAAGCTTCCGCGGCAGGCACCAAGCCAAGCAAGTGGCTGGCCGCGATCGTTTCGAACGGGCAGTTGTATTTGTTCGATCCCACACTTGGGCTGCCGATTGCTGGCCCCAAAGGCGAAGGCGTGGCCACTTTGGAACAAATCGCTCGAGATAACTCGCTGCTCCGCGCGCTCGATTTGCCCGATAACCCGTACCCGGCAACAGCCGAGTTGGCGAAGCAAGCAAGTGCCTTTGTGGTGGCCGATGCGTTTGATCTTTCGATGCGAGCAAGCATGCTCGAAGCCAACTTGCCGGCTGAAGATCATGTACCCCTTGCAGTTGCCGCAAGCGAGTTGGCCTCGCGGGTGAAATCGGCGAACGGCGTCACTAGCGTGGGCCTCTGGGAACTGCCGTTCCGTACGCTGCGCGATCAACTTTTGTTGGGCAATGTTCAGCGGCACCGCGAGGCGATCGCTTTCGAGCCGTTTGCCGTTCGGCCTTTCCTTTGGAAGGCGCGGACGCGGCACTTCCAGGGGCGGCCTGCCGACCGCCAAGCCGTCGGCGACGAACCGGAGAGCGATCATCAGGAGGCGCTCGATCTGTACATGCACCGCAGCGTACGACCTAAGGATTCCGACATCGCCAAAATCACGTCGCCCGATCGACGCCGCGTCGATTCCACGGCCAAGCTGCACGCCACTTACTGGCTGGGGCTGCTTTCTTTCGATGAAGGAAAGCCGGCGGTCGCCGCCAACTGGCTATCGCGTCCCGAGCTTGCCGCCAAGGGTTCGCCGTGGCTCCACGGGGCGCGATACAACCTGGCCCGCGCGCTCGAAGCCGAGGGAAAGCTGGATGAAGCTATTGCAATATTGGAGAAAGATGAATCACCGCAACGCCACGGCAACCAATTGCGAGCCGCGCAACTGAAGAGTCGCCGCCCGGCAGAGAAAACAAAGGGTAATCCGTAAACACTCGGTTGCCCCAATAGTCGCCGGCAGGAGCGGGGAGGGTACCAAGTGTTTCACGTTAAATCGGTGGCCGGCTTCAATTCATTCGCTAGCGAGAGTCTTCCGGCGTGGTAAGTAGTTCCTGAATGGCATTGAGCAGCACAGGCTCAACGCGGGAGGATACTCGCGACGCATGCGAGTCACCCGTTTCGTAACCGCCTTGTGAATAAGCAATGGCGGTGCCGATGTAGCCGGGGCCGTAGTCGCCGTAGGCTGCCATGCACACAAAACGCTTGGGCTGAAACGCTTGGGCGGCTAGTTGATATTCGACGAACAATTCACCCGGCATGTGCAGAATATCGATCGATCCCAAGCGTAGTCGGGCAAGGGTGATCTTTGCGCCGCTCTTGGCTCGCCGCGCCCAGGCAATGTGCCGGGCTGCTCGAAGCCGCGGCAACGTTTTGGCCGATTTGTCGTTGAGCAGTGCCAGTTCGCTGGTTTCATCGAACCACTCGGCCACGGGCAAGCTCACTTCGCGAGTGGCCCAATCGAGTTCGAGGTTCGAAGCATCGAGCTTTTCCGTAGCGTCGAAAGCACGTTTCATACCCTCGGCCAGGCGGCTCGCCAAGATGGGGCGCCGCTCGTGCGAGCCGTCGTTGTACTTGCCCGAGCCAATATTTCCGCCGGCACCATTGAAGTGAATGTGGAGCGATGCATGCTCCGCCGCCTCGGCTTGGTCGCGCGCCATGCCGACGAAATCGGCACTGCACAATCGCGTGTGGTAGTAGCTCTGCGGATGGGTCGCATAGTACGTCAGCACGGTGAGCAAGTTCTTGTCGTTCCAAAACGAAATCGCGCGGACGTAGGGGTCGATTGTGCCTTCTGGCGCGGCCTGAAGCTTGGGGTCTTTCGTGGCCGTGAATCGTACTCCTTCCACTTTTCCATCGGCACCCAATATCCGTCGATTCGAGGCGACCTTTTTCACAATCCCCTTGCCGTACCCGATGTGCGTCACAAGCTGCAAGTGCCCCATTGCTTCGGCCGCCGCTCTTGAAATGCGCGCGATGGCCTCGCGCGAGAACTTCACCGGAAATAGTTGATTCGGCAGCCCGGCCTCTGTCGCGATCCGCTCGGCCAGGTAGTCGCAACCCGGCGCATCATGCTGATGCAGCGCATGAACGCAAACCCGATCGATCGGTGTGTGGCACGCCTCGGCAAGCGACTGCCGAAACACTTCGTGCCCCTCGTTTCCAACGCCGACCCAATCGAGCGCCACCAACACGATCGGCCGCTCATGGGGTGAAACCAATACAATGCCGCGGGCCGAAAGTGGATCATTCACGCCCGTCGAGGAAGGCACCAACGCATCGCACAAGGGCGAGCCGGGCGGTGGTGTGATATCCACCTTGAAAGTGGCTATTTGCAACGCGGCCCGCACACAATCAGGCTGCACGATCATTACTGTAAACAACACGAGCCAACGGCATTTGCGAAACGGTTTCACGGTTGTGCTCCAGGGGGGTGAGCCGGGGTTGCAGTTGGTCCGGTAGCCTTTTGCTTCAAGAACGCGATCAAATCCGCCATCGAAGATTTGTCGATCAGGCGTTCAAAACCTTCCGGCATCAGCGAGCGACCTGTGCCGCGGAAGTCGTCGATTTCGACTCGCAGCACGGTGGTTGATTTTCCTTCCTGCCCGCGCAGCGTGATCGCCGCCGCCGATTCGCCAGCGACAAGCCCCGAAACCACCTGGCCATCGGTCGTCACCAGCGAATACTCCATGTAACGAGGGTCGACCTCGGCATTCGGGTTCAGCACATTGAACAGCAGCGTCTCGGTGCCGCGGTTCACCATCGCGGCCAGGCTGGGGCCAACGGCTGTGCCCGCGCCGCCAACTTCGTGGCAGGTCGCGCAGTTCTTCTGGAAGACTTGCGCCCCACGTTGGGCATCCCCTCCGGCGAGAACGGCTTGGAGGTACGCGTCGAGAATCTTCTTGCGTTCGCCCGAGCTCGGTTCAACGCGAAGTTTGCGAGCGAGCGACTTCACCTTCGCCGAGGGGTAGTTTTGCAACCGGGCAACGTGCGATGGATCGAGGCTCGCAAGCGGTATCTTCTCCTCTTCTAGAAACTTGAGCAGTGCCTCGGCCCAAGCGGCCCGCCGCAGCAGCAATTCGGTGGCCTCCGCGCGTTCGCGGGGCGAAAGGTGCGGCCAATGACCAACAATCAATGGTGCCACCTCCGCCGATTCCGTTCTTCCACATGCCGCGAATACGGCCGAGTGAATCGCAAGCGATTCGTTGGGAGCGAGAAGTCGATCGAGCCATTCTTGCGCGGCCTCGAACTTGCCGAAGGCTAACTGCGCGATCGCTTCCACTCGCGCCGGCTCGGGCGAATCGCCTTGTTCCAGGACCTGCCGAGCATGCGCCACGGCAGTTTCAATCGCCCGAGCCCGCAGATCGGCCAGCGAGGCAAGTTGGGGCGAATTCGCCTGGCGAATCGTTCGTTCCGGGATGTTCCCCAACGCCCGAAGCAGTACCGCTTGGCGGCGTGCGTTCTTGTTCATGGCGGCTTGTTCAAGCAGGTGGGTCAAATCTTCCACGTCCCCACCGCGTTGTTGACGGATGATCTGCCGCACGATGGAGCTGACCACCGGCTCGCTTGCGGGGCTGTTGAGCCAGGAGTCGTTCCGCAGGATGAGGGTCAGCAGTTCGCCCTCGCGATCTGCGATCGAAGTAAGCACGGCACCGGTCATATCGGCGTTGTCGGGGTGTTTCGTTAAAATGCGAGCCAGCGCCGCAGTGGCGTCGGAGTGCGTGCATTCGCCCAGCGAAAGTGCGAGTTGAAACACGACGACCGGTTCCGAGTCGGTTGCCATGTCAGCAAGTTTCTTGCGGAGCGCGGCCGACCCGTTCAACCGCGATTCTCCCAAACGAATGGCGTGCCGGCGTACCTGCGGATGTGCATCTCCGAGCGCGGCGAGCAGGTCGGCATCGGCCAATAAGCCCACACTATCGAGAGCGTAGAGCAGGGCGATCCGCCCCTCGGGCCGCTTGGTGGCGGTCAACTGCTCGCGTAATAGCTCGGGATCAATCTTCCGCCGCTCATAGATCAAGCGAAGAGCGGTGGAACGACGCCACTGGTTGGCATCCACCAAGGCCGCCGCCAGCGATGCCGAGTTCGCCGCATCGAGCGGGGCAGGGCGGTGGTACACGTAATCTTTTGGCACCACCTTGAAAATTCGCCCTCGATCATCGCCACTCGTAAGGTCGAGTTGCTGCTTGAGCACTTCGGGAAATGCCTTGGGATGCTCGATGACTTCGCGATTCATGTCGGCCACGTACAGCGCGCCATCGGGGCCGATCGCCATTTGCACCGGGCGAAACCACAAGTCGCGCGAACGCACGAATTCGGTCCGATCGTCGATGCGGTCGCCGCGATACGTGACGCCATCGGGCGAAAGCCGTTTGCGATGAATCAGGTTGCTGCCAACGTCGGCAATATACACGATCGGGTCATCCGGGTTTGCCCCCAGGCCCCCTTCATCGACCGTGATTCCCGTGCCGCTCGTAAAATATCCCGAGGCGCGGCCTCCGCCTTCCAATACGCCCGGAGCCTGCCCGGTCGCTCGCATGTGCGTTCGAATTTCGCGCCACTTTTCGACGGGGCTGATGCGATACACTTCGGCCTGCGGGCCGTCGCTGGCAATCGACCTTAGCCCGGCAAGGCCCGATTGAAACGGGTTCCGCGCGAGGTAACGCTCTTCGCACACAATGGTTTGCAGATGATCGCCGTTGTGGCACACGAATCGATCTCCCCAACGATTAAACGTGAGGCCATGCTGGCCGCCGCCGGTGGTTGCGCGGAAGTCGAGCGTTGTGGGGTCAAAGCTGAAATCGCGGCCCCGCAACTCCACGGGCTTCATGGGTGTGCCGGGGCGCGTAATCGTGCCCCCACTAACGCTTGTTGCACCGTAGATGCGGTGATCAAGCCCCCATTGAAAACTGTTGAGCAACCCTTGCACGTTCGAGCGGCCGAAGCCCGTGTAGACGATGCGGCGGGCATCGGCGCGGCCATCGCCGTTGGTATCTTTGCAGTACAATATGTCGGGCGCATCGCCGATGAATACGCCACCATCGTAGCAAATGACGGCGGTCGGCCACGAAAGGTCCTCGGCAAACACGCTGCTTGTTTCGTACACGCCGTCGCCATCTTCATCGGTGAGCAACCGAACTCTTCCGAGTCGCTCTTGATCCTTCTCCGAATAGTCGCGCATTTCGACCACGTAGAGGCGGCCCGCCTCGTCGAACGCCATCGCAACCGGGTCAACCACCTGCGGCTCAATCGCCACCAAGTCGATGCGATAGTCGGCCACAACCTCGGTGCAACGCATCGTTTCTTCGAGCGATAGCGGCGGAACACGCTCGAGCTTGAACTCGGCGGCTGGCTCGGCATCGCGGGGGGCCGTACCAGCCGGTTGAACCGCGACGCCGGTGAATAGGAGGATCAAAACCCCAGCGTGTAAGCAGAGCCGGATCGGGAAGTTCGATCGCTGTCGCATGGCGAATCGCTCGCAGGATGCAAGGAATCTTCGACGGGCAGCCAATTCGAGGAACGTACCCAGAAATTCGAGCTAACCACCCGCGCTAGCCATCGGCGGAAGCAGACGGCTCGCGGCGACGCGAAACCGCAAGAGCATAACCCCCATGCAGTCATCAAGAGTTGGATGGCAATTCGTCGCGGTATCTGCCATCATTTTATCATGGAGTTCGTCTATCCGCATCCCCCCAAGTCCAGCAGCCTTCTACAATAGCCGCCCTCAGATAAGCGTTTGTCCTTTTGTCCAAGAACAGCTTGATTCGGTTCATCCTTGCCGATCCTGTTATCCTTTCTATCCTTCTGGCGTCTTTTAACCATCCGTCGTGGTCGTCGTGTCGTTGTGGTGAGGCTAGGATAGGGCATGGTAGGACAAGAGCTACCCGAAAGTTGTTCCCCATGATGAAGAATACAGAGAACCCATTCGTTGTGCCGTACGCAGCATTTATCGCGATTGCAATCGTTTCGTCCTTTTTACCCGGGAGCCATTTGCTAGCTCAACCGTGGCAGGCGTCGAACGAGTTTCCGGAAACGAGCTACGCGGCCACGATCGAATCGAATATCCGCATTCACGTGAACGCGCCGCGAGATGCCGAGGGCAAGCCCGTGCGGGCCACGCGGCTGATCGTGTTCGCACTTCCCAACGGCAACACACTGGAGCAAACGCTCGGTTGCCAGATGAAGCCCGGGATGGATTGGCATTACGATATCCAGCACATCGCGGCGCAAACGCGGCTGCTGCGCGAGCTATTTCCAAAGGAGAGTATCTTGCTCGTGTGCGCCGAGGCACCCGGCCTGAGTTGGCCGACGTTTCGCCGAACGGTGCCGAATGCGAATGCAATCATCGGGAAGCTGGTAAATGCGTGGCGATTGCAATTCGGCGAAAAAACGACCCAGGTCACACTGACCGGCCACAGCGGCGGAGGCAGCTTCATGACGGGCCTGATCGAATCGGCCGAACGAATTCCGGCGTACATCGATCGGATCGCTTACTTGGATGCCAACTACTCGTTCGACGCGGCAATGCACGCCAAGAAACTAGAAGACTGGTTACGCGGCGGCAAGGATCGCCGTTACATCCTGGTGTGCTACGACGACCGCGAGATCATGCTCAACGGCAAGAAAGTCGTGGGCCCCGATGGCGGCACATTCCGCGCCACCAACCGCACCCGCGATGCCCTCGGCAAAACCTTCAAGCTGACCGAATCGGACCATGAGCCATTTCATGAAACGGTCGGCCTCGACGGCCGGATCCACTTCTACATCCACCCGAACCCCGAGAACATAATTCTCCACACCGTGCTGGTGGGGGAAATGAACGGTTTGTTGCAGATCGAAACCCTTGGCACCGCGCAGGAAGGGAGGTGGGGCACGTTTGGCGGGCCGCGGGCGTATACCAAATACATTCAGGCCGAGCCGAGCACCACGCCGACTACCGGTCAGGGTGCGGCGAGTGCCACGGCGAAGCCGTCGGCCGTGGTCGCGACAAAGAAGCAACTCGAAAGCGTACATTACAAATTTCCGCCGCGACCTGGCGATGCAATCGGCGGGGCGGCCTTCGCCAAACACGTGGAGGCGATGAAACTGCCCGAACGCGAGGCCGCCATTCTGCACGAGATTTCAACCGGCAACTTTCCCGAGTTTCTACGCACGTTCAAACGCGTCGAAATCCGTGGGCCATTCCCCTCGGCCGGTGCCACGAGCGACGTATCGGCCACCATCGACGTAATGCCAGACTACCTGGCAATCGGCAGCGAAGACGATTTCGTGCGGATGCCAATGACACCGCAGACGGCCCAGGCGATCGCCGATCGTTTGGAGTGCGTGTTGCCGACGCGGAAGTTGGTGGATGCGATCGATGCGCAAGCCGAACGGTTGCTCACGCCACGCCCGATGACCGAGGCCCGCGAGGCCGTGGCGACTTTTGTGGAACACAACCGCTTGATCGAGACGCAACGTGGCGGCCAACCGCTCGGGCTGCTCGTGGCCGGAATCAAGAAGGACATCGTTCTGACGCCCAGGATTTTCGAAAAACCCCGCCGACTCGCCATTTACGGCTGGCGGCAACCCAACGGCCAACCGATTCAGCCACTCACGATCGTCCACTGGAACGGCTACGTCGATTACAGCCACGGCGCGCGGCTGATCCACGCAGAGCTAGTAGTGAACGGGCAGAAAGTGCGAATCGACAAGCTACTCGCCGATTCGGAGCGGTCCGCCCTCATCAGCGACGAAGGACCGATGAACCCACCCCGCTACCCGGCGGAGTGACGAGCGAGTTGCGAGTTGTGAGAAGCGAGCCGGAAGCGTTAGCCCAGATTTCTCACCACGGAGCACACAGATGTCACGGAGAACAAGCCAAGAGATCGCTTGAAGCAAGGTCAACCGCCCCTACCTACGAGACAGTACGAAATCCGCGCTAAATCAAATCGAGCGGCGATTGGCGGCGGTGGCGTTTGCGGCTGCAATCGCTGCAGATGCCGGTGACGATGAAGCGATGGCCCGTGACGCTGAAATCGTGTTCGCGGGCGACGGCATCGCGCAAGGTTGCAAGGTCTTCGCTGCTAAACTCGATGAGGCGATCGCACACCTGGCAGTACAGATGGTCGTGTTGCGGGTATCCGTAATCGTGCTCGTAAACGGCCCGACCGCTGAGGCTCATCTTGCGCAGGAGGCCGGCTTCCACCAATTGGTCGAGCGTGCGGTAGACGGTGGGCCGGCTGATCTTTTCGCCTTTGTGGCGGGTCGTGTAGGCTTCGAGCAGTTCATCGGCATTAAAGTGGTCGTGCCGTTCAAAGATGAAATCAACCAGCGCCCGCCGTTGTTGCGTGGTACGCTTTCCGCGACTTTGCAGGTACTCCTCGAAACGCTCCTTCGGCGAAAGCGAGACCTGCACCTGGCCGAGTGAAAAGTCGTGAGACATAATCAACAAAGTGCTGCGCGGGTGAAATCTCAAGCCATCGAGATCGGGAACAGCGACGAGTCCGGCTGGCGGGAACCCACTACGAACTACGGAAATGATCGTAGGCCTGCCTGTTCGCGAACGAGTCGTACACGCTTATTGAGAACAATCGGAAGAGTGTGTTGGAACCGAACTCCATTCCTTGCGGAGGTTTACGTCAATCGCTCGGTTCCTTGTTGATTCTACAAACCCCACCAACGATTCGCAAGTATCCGCCCCCGCGGCA
>JADZFK010000075.1 GCA_020849945.1 Pirellulales bacterium
GAGGGGGGCGTGTTTAGCCGCGACGCGGAGCGGAGCGCGGGGCGAGCGGCTGAAATGGACCATGACAAATGGCCGATTTGCAATGACCAATCTGAATTCTCAGTGTCTTGGCGAGTAGCACCCGGCGCGGGGCAGGCTGCACGGACTGAAGTCCGTGCCACGAATTGCGGGCAGGGAGGAAAAAGCGAGTACTGGCTTAGGCAGGCACTTCCGTCGCCTCGCTAGCCGGACGGTGCTGTACTGGTATACCAAATAGACTAATTGGTGATTTTATGTTTTTTTGAAATTGAAAGAAAGGAAGTTGAAACCGTGTACCTAGTATTGTTGTAGGAGCCGTGTCGGGGCAGAGCTTTTCAGGTTTGTTGTCGCCATTCGCGCGATTGGTCGGCTACGATGTTCGCAGTACTCCCAGAGGGAGCATCACTGGCGGACTTGTTGTGATCGAACTGGAACGGATGGCCGAGGCATTGGTGGGTAGGTTTGGTGTAGGCCCGTTGAGTGGCTGTTGCTTAAGCGAGTTTACGCCTTGAGCCGGTTTCTAAGAGCTCGATAGAACGGAGCCATCGGCGATGTACAACGTGGAGTTGGACGGACCGACACTTCTTGGGAGTTGTCATCAACTCGTTTGATCGCATGGGGACTCGTTGTCTCGTTTGTGTACCGGGTATTGTTCGCAGTGCGCTTGTGCCCCAGGTATTTTTCTTTGTTTGGCAGTTGTTATCGCAAGTTGGAAGCTTTGGAAAACACTACAAAATGAGGGGAAATTAGGAAATGAGTTCATTCCGAAATATCAAATCAGCGGTGATCATGTCAGCGGAATATCTATTAATGGCGATGCTGTGCGGTCTTTGGTCGGTAGGCGCGATTGCATCCGATTGGACGGACAA
The DNA here is from genome assembly GCA_020849945.1 of Pirellulales bacterium. Taxonomy (GTDB): domain Bacteria; phylum Planctomycetota; class Planctomycetia; order Pirellulales; family Lacipirellulaceae; genus JABDGM01. The sequence continues at coordinate 888 of JADZFK010000075.1, forward strand.
TGGATCCTTTACTGGATTGTGGAGCAGCGATGGCCTTCCCGGCTGGAACGGAACTGGAGTTCCTGATGGCCAAGGGGCGGTAGCTCAGTTGATTAGCCCTCCAGGCGTTTTCCCGTACACAGGACAGGATAATGGCGCAGGCGTTACGGTCGGCCAGCTCTTGTATGGAAACAACAACGACATGGGGGCCTTTTACTGGCAAGTTGACGCATACAATTCAATCATCTTGGATCAAGATGGCCAGGGAGTTGGTTCGCCAGCCACGATCAGCAATAGTAGTTTGAACGGTACCGACCTGAATGCTCTCTATTTCACCGGTAACGCGGGGTTCACGCTGAACGATGACTTGCAGGTACTAAACCCCGCGGGTGCTTTCAGTCAAAATATCAATGGCTCCGTACAATTTGCCGCGCCCATCTCGGGTACGGGCAACATCACGTTTAACAGCGATGGCCCGATTAGTTCGACGGCAAGTTCGTCTCCAGGCGCTATTTGGGTTGAGCGGACCAATTCGTTTACTTCGCCTGACGGAATCCTCGTTCAGAAAGGCTTGGTGATCGTCAATAACGGTGATGGAACCGATGTCGCTCTTTTCACACCATTTGGTGTGAATACGAACCTGATCACCGTTGGCGAAAACGGCGCGGGCAGCGCCGGGCTGCTCTCTCGGTTGAGTAATGCGCCGATCAATTATGCCGTAACCATTGCTCCGAATGCTGTCGGCGAAACAAGAACATTTGGGGCCGCCAGCAACGGTACATTCACGGTCTCCACCCAAACGGTTACTCTCAACGGCGATCTGAACTTGAGGGCGGGCAGCACAAGCCTTAACGCGATCCAAACCTATACAGGTAATTTCTCCGGTGCCGGAGATCTGAACAAAAACGGTTCGGCCGTTGCGCTCCTCTCGGGCGTGAACACCAACACGGGTACGACGACTGTTTCGGAAGGTTCGCTGGTGTTTGAAAACAGGACATCGTTGTACAACACAGATACTTCAAAATGGAATTCCACAAACCTGGTCGTGCAGGCTGGGGCTGGGCTCGGATTCAGCATCGGATCCGCTGGCAATTTTACCGACAGTGATATTTTAATGCTTAATCATGTTGGTTCTGCGACCGGCGGTTTCAAGGCGGGCTCATTCCTTGCCTTAAATCCAACCGTGGCTAGTTACACGTATGCCAATACCATTAGCGACTCCCCTGGATACCCCAGCGGCGACTATAACGCAAATGGCACCGTAGATGCGGCTGACTATGTTCTTTGGAGAAAGAATCCAGGTGCCTTTCCTGTGAATGCTTACGACACCTGGCGGGCCAACTTCGGCGCGACTGGCGGGGCAACCAATTCGATCGGCTTCCGAAAAGTTGGTTCCAACACGTTGGTGCTCACCGGCAACAATACTTACACCGGCGGCACCGACTTCAATCGTGGTGTGCTAAGCCTGGGCAGCGCGGGCGCGATCAACAGCACGGGTACGCTCACCTTTTCAGGAGGCACGCTCCAGCATACGGCAGTTAACACGACCGATTATTCGTCGCGGATTAGCACGGCTGCTAATCAGGCTGTTTCCATCGACACCAATGGAGAAAATGTGACCTATGCCTCGAACTTGATTAGCGCCGGCGGCAGTCTTGCAAAACTTGGAAGCGGCACGCTTACCCTGTCCGGTGCCAACACCTATTCGGGAACGACTTCGATAACGGCTGGTACGCTGAAGATCACCGGCTCGCACACGGGAGGCGATGTTTACACCATCGCTCCGAACTCTGGAGACGTAGCGGATGTGTTGGTTGAACCGGGTGCCAGCATCTCGACCGCCTCGTACATGACGGTGGGGCTCGGCGGCACGGGAACGGTGACGCAAAATGGCGGAAGCGTCGATGCGGGCTACTGGATTACGCTCGGCGAGCAAACTACTGCCACGGGCTATTACAACCTTGTAAGCGGTTCCGTTTCAACCGGAAATCTTGGGTATCAAAACCTCGTTCTCGGTTTCCAAGGGGCCGGTAGTTTTCATCAAACCGCCGGCGATGTTTATGTCAACGGAGCCTTAGTGGTGGGTTGGACCGGCACCGCTACAGGCAACTATCTCATGGATAGCGGCACGGTTTCTGTCACCGGTCCGATTCAGCTTGGTTTGGATGGCGGCGCTGTTGGCACATTCACGATGAACGATGGTTCGATTACATGCAACGACTGGGTTGTGACGGGGACATTTGGAGGCACCGGCCATTTTTATCAATATGGCGGTACGATCGACACGGTAATATTCGACGTAGCCCAAAACGGCGGTTCCAGCGGGGACTACCACATGGATGGTGCTGGTTCGACCATCACAACGGCGCCTGGTGGCTTCTTTGCTGTGGGCGATTACGGCCTCGGTACGTTTGATTTTCTCAACGGCACGATCAACGTGGGTTCCGGCATCAACGGTAGCTTGTACGTGGGCTCCGGTGATGGGGGCAATGGCACGATGACACAAAGCGCGGGTTCGATAACCGTAGGAGACTGGTCACATATTGGAAATGCTGGCATTGGCATTTACAACATGAATGGCGGTTCGTTTAGTACGGGAGATAATCTTGTCGTTGGAAACACGGCAACAGGTAACGGGAACTTGCATGTAACCGCAGGTACCGTGACCCTGGTTGGAAATGACCCCCCTTACACCGGCAACATACTTGTGGGTAACGACGGTATCGGCGCGATCACTATCGAAGGAGGTGCCATCGAGCTTATCTCAACAACAACCACTACGAACTCCGCCTACGAAGCCTTGGCGCTGATGGACGAATCCAAAGCCTACGATGGAAACTTTTTTGTGGGAAATGAATCGAACGGCATAGGGGCCGTTACTCAGACCGACGGCGATGTGAACGTAAATGGCAATATCTTTCTCGGTCGAGCGGGTGTCGGTACCTGGACGCAGTCTGGCGGCACCACCACCGTCGGGCTCAAATCTGGCGGCACCGGCGGTGATTTGATTATTGGCAAGCTAGCGGGGGCTTTTTCCCCCAGTGTCTATCAACTTCAAGGGGGAACGCTAGATGTTTCACGCGGCTCGGGAATGATCGCTCTCGGCGCGGGCTCGGGCAGCTTCGAGTTCACTGGCGGAACCCTCAAAGTGAAGAGCTACAACAGTTCGGCGTTTGGCGGCAACCTGGGTGACCTCGTCCAAAACGGCTCGGGTAGCATGTTCGATGTAACGGGTAATGATACGACCATCGAGATCGGAAGCTATGACCTTGGTGCGGGGTCGGCGACGATTGGTTCTGGCCACATGCTGACCATTCAACTGAACGTGCTCAATTCCTCGGGGGTAGGCGAAATCAATGTTGGTCAAGGAGGCGCTGCAGCGACCTTGACGGTGGGGGGGGCCGTGGCCGTCGATACGCTCAACCTCAATGTTGGTATTGTGACGACAACCTCGGGCGTCTCGGTGGCGACCGCATTGAAAGGCAACGGTACGATCACCGGCAACGTCACGGTGGGCTCAGGTGCCCAAGTTGCTCCAGGCTTGAGCGCGGGGGAGCTCGACATCACGGGTGATTTCACGCTCGATTCCTCGAGCACGGTAAAGATCGAACTGGGTGGATTAACGGCCGGCACCTTCGATGTGATCGACCTTACTGGGGCCCTGGCAGCGGCCGGTTCGTTGGAAGTATCGCTGATCAACAGCTTCACGCCTTCCCCAGGCAACTCCTGGCACATCTTCGACTTCGGAAGCCAGTCTGGATCGTTTACCCTTGCCACGCCTGGAGGCACATGGAGTTATACGGCAGCCACGGGTAATTTGAATTACCTCAGCGCGGGGCTGGGCGCTGGCGGTGCTGTGCCCGAACCGGCACTCGGCGGCTTGCTGGCGGTTGCACTGGCGGGCATGTGTGGCGCGAACCGACGTCGGAGCTCATAAACGCTGCGAATCCAGCGGAGCGCGGATGGGGCAGCTCGCTCCGCTTCGCAGCACTCGTGCGCCCTTTGCACGGCCCTCTTGCCGGATTGATCGCTAATCCGGATTTCTCACCACGGAGCACACAAAGGTCACGGAGCACAAGCCAAGAGATCGTTTGAAGAAAGGTCGACCGCCCGTAACTACGAGACAGGGTGTTTCCACCGTTCCTTGGGGTAGGGGTACTTGCTACTGGTTTTCTCCGTGGCTCCGTGCCTCCGTGGTTTTGATTGTGAGAAATGCGGGCTAATTGCATTCATGGCAATGGCGGAGAAGACGGGGGCGGAGCGTTTTCCGTTGGTGGGGGTAGCGATGCGGCAGTGATGGAAAAGCGTTCGATGTTGGTGGCACGGCCGGTGGTTGGGTCTGCCGTGATGATTGCGCCGCACAGGCGAACGTCGCCGGTTGCCACGTCGAACTCGGTGGGAAGGCTTGTGAGGGTGGTGTGAAGGACGCGTTCGATTTTTCGACCGATGATGCTTTCGTAGGGGCCGGTCATGCCGACATCGCACTGGAAGGCAGTGCCGCCGGGTAGGACGCACTCATCGGCCGTGGGAACATGCGTGTGGGTGCCGAGGACGGCGGTAACACGGCCATCGAGGTATCGGCCCATCAGTTGCATTTCGCTGGTGGCTTCGGCGTGAAAGTCGACAAGGCGGAGGCAGACGTCGCTGGGGATGGCGGCGAGCACACGGTCGGCGGCACGCCATGGGCTATCGACAGGTCGCATGAACAATTGCCCGAGCAAGCAGCAGATGGCCACACGAATGCCGCTGGGCGTGGTGACGACCGCCCACTCGCGTCCTACGGCTTCGGCGGGCAGGTTTGCTGGTCGAACGATGTTCGACTCGGCTTCTAGCACCGAATAGATTTCCTTGCGGCGATAGATATGATCGCCCAATGTGATGGCATCGACGCCCGCCCGCGTGAGCTCGCGGTAGATGGCCGGCGTGATGCCCGAGCCCGCGGCGGCGTTCTCGGCGTTTGCCACGACGAGATCGAGACGGAGTTCCACCTTAAGCCGTTTCACCGCGTTGGCAATGATATCTCGCCCCGGTTTGCCAACGACATCGCCGATGAAGAGAATTCGCACGGAACACGAAGTCCTACGATTCGAGGAAGAAAAGCGTTGAAGTGCCTGGGGAGAGAACTCCGGACAGAACCAGGGGAGGATGGGAGTAGGATAACGTTACGATTTGTCTCAGAACCTGTATTGGAACGAAAAGCGGTTTAAGCAGGGCCAAGGATTTGGCATTCTTGAATCCTCCCCAAAAAACCCTTGAATTTTCTCAAGAAAACCCCTCGAACCCTCCCCCAACCCCTCCCTAAAAGGGAGGGGAGTTCGTGAGACACAGGCCACGTTCGAGTCAAGTTTGCAAGCTGTGTAGACTCGTTCACAATTCCTTCGGCAAACGGGAGCATCCAGACTTCATTCATCCCAACGGTTGCCGAAGAAAGTACAAGCGAGTGCGGCGTAGACCCCGAGTTCTCAAAGGAAATCTATAGAATTGCGGCACGATTTGCAAGCTGTTGGAAACGTAAGTCGTGGGGCAGGTGCAGGAGCAAGAAGGGGTGGGCGTTCGTTCCGCGAGCTGATTCCGACCCCGTGGGCCGACAGGCAATCGGCAGCCGTGCCGCAAAGAATGCCAGGGCCACCGTGGGGCGGAACTGTTTTTCTAAGTTGGAAAGTGCCCGGTGTGCCGGGGGCTGATCCTCAGAAGTGGACCGAAATATTGTGGGAACCCCCGGCAGAGCCGGGGGCTGATTTTGGGGAATCCCCGGCAGAGAAGGGGGGGGGTGTACCGTATTTCGGATATCCGAAAATAGCGGATCGGCCCAGGCAATCCTGGTGCGTTCTATGGTTGCGGAAGCGATTGAAAAACATGCTGGATCATGCGAGAAGCGAAGCACTTTTTGTGACGAAACCTGAACAGGGGCGATCGTTTCAGGTATGATGGCAGGCTGCGAATCGGGACTGCGGAACATGGAGTACGCGGGACCGGGGAGGCCGCATCCCACCTTTCAACCACACTAACTTTCGATGGGCTTTAATCCGATGATCGTTCCAACCAAGATAACCGTGGTTCGTGCGTTTGTGATGGTTTTCATGGTCGTGGCGATGATGGCTGCCGCGGGTAGCGTGGTGCGGGCTGATGTAACGCTTCCCGCCATGTTTACCGATCATGCCGTGTTGCAGCGTGATATGCGAGTTCCGGTCTGGGGTTGGGCCTCGCCGGGCGAAGAGGTGCATGTTGCCCTAGCGGGCCAAACGCTTAAGACGAAAGCCGACGACCACGGCAAGTGGCAAGTGACGCTCGAACCGTTGGCTTTGGGGAAGCCGTTGCGGCTAGTGGTGGAGGGGAAGAACCGCTTGGAAGTCAACGACATTGTGGTGGGTGAAGTGTGGTTATGTTCGGGGCAATCGAACATGGAGTTGGCGGTATCGGCGGTGACGAACGGCGACTTGGCAATTGCCGGATCCGAGAACAATCAGATTCGGCTCATTCGTTCGAAAGGCCCGGCGTGCCAGCGGCCTGCCAAGGATTTTGCCGGGGAATGGCAGTTGTGCTCTCCTGGGTCCGTGGCGGGTTTCTCGGCGGTTGGCTATTTTTTTGGTCGCGAGTTGAACGAACAACTCGATGTGCCGATCGGGTTGATCGACAACTCGTGGGGTGGTTCGGCATGCGAGGCGTGGGTTCGCCGCGAGCGGCTTGAAGAGGCCAACGTTTACTCCGATCTGCTGAAGAAGTGGGATAAGTTGGCCCAGGGCTTCGATGAAGAAGCGTGGAACTCAACTTTGGCCACTTGGCTGCGGGAGGTGGCGGAAGCGCGGTCGGGCGGCAAGCCCGTGCCGCCTGGCCCAAAACCGGCAAACCATCAAGGGATGAGTCATCATCGGCCGGCCAACCTGTACAACGGCCGATTGGCGCCGGTCATGCCCTATGCGATCCGCGGGGCGATTTGGTACCAAGGGGAAACGAATGCGGGGCGGGCTTATCAGTACCGCGAGCTCTTTCCGCTCATGATCGAGTCGTGGCGCAAAGAATGGAATCAGGGCGACTTCCCGTTCTACTGGGTTCAGTTGGCCGATTTCAGGGCTGAGCAAGCCGCACCTGGCGAAAGTACTTGGGCCGAACTGCGCGAGGCGCAAACCTGGACCCAAGACAAGCTTCCCAATACTGGCGAGGCCGTGATTATCGATTTGGGCGAATCGGCCGACATTCACCCGCGCAAGAAGTTAGACGTAGGGCTGCGGTTGGCACGTTGGGCATTGGCGCGCGACTACGGCAAGACCATCGAACACGAATCGCCGCGTTACGAATCGATGCGCCAGAAGGATGGTAAGATCGTGCTGAAGTTCCAACACGTGGGCCGGGGCCTGCAGGTCGTCGATGCCAAAGATCCGGCGGCTCAGAAATCGGCCGCCGGTTTCGCTATCGCCGGTGCCGATCATCAATGGCACTGGGCGAAAGCCAACATTACGAAGCGGGACGAAATTGAAGTGTGGAGCGACGACGTGAAAGAACCAGTGGCCGTGCGCTATGCGTGGGCCGAAAACCCGGTCTGCAACGTTTTCACCGAGTCGTTCCTGCCGCTAACGCCATTCCGAACCGACGATTGGCCAGGCATCACGGTCAATGCAAACCAGTGATACGCTGCTCCCCTACTCCACTACTCCACTTTCTTTCCGCTCTGGCTCGTGTGCTTGCGCTGGTGGGCAAGAAACCATTCGTACAATTTGGGGTCATTGTAGGCAGGTACCCAGGCGTTGTGCTGGACATCGGGGTACACGGTAAGTTGCACATTGCCGCCCGCGGCGCGAATGGCATCGACCATGCTTTGCGTGGAAGCGAGAGGGACAACAGGGTCTTTCGCACCGTGGAAGGCCCAGATGGGCACCTTGCTGAGGGGCTTTGCCCAATCGGCGGGTTGGCCGCCGCCGCAAATGGGAGCGATGGCGGCGAAGCGGTCGGGATAAGTGGCAGCCAATCGCCAGGTGCCAAAGCCGCCCATGCTTAGGCCGGTAACGTAAACGCGGTTGGGATCGATCTGGAGATGATGCTCCACATGATCCACCAATTGAATCAACTGTTCTGGGTTCCACGCCTTGCGAACGAGTGCCACAATTTCTTCGCTAGTCCGTTTTACTTCTTTTCCGGGTGGGTCGTTGATAGGTGGCGGCGATTGCGGCGTGATCAGCACAAAGGGGAAATCGGGCCGTTTTTCGACGAAGCTTGCGGGGCCATGAATCTTGGCTCGCGCAAGATCGTAAGTACTGCATTCGCCCAGGCCGTGCAAGAACATCAACAAGGGCCAGGGTTCGCCTTGTTCTCGATAGGCCTTCGGCACAAATAGGTAGTAACGGATCGTGGTCTCGTGAGAGTCGGCGTCTTGCCCCCCGCGCACTTTGACCGACTGAGGCAACTGTTTGCCCGGCTCGATGTGAGGTGCATTTGCACCGGATGCTTCCGCGGCGAATGTCATAAGCATGATTCCCAACAAGACAGAACTCAGGAAGGACTTCATGAGGAAAACCTCTTTGCGCAACCGGATGATTGAATGACTCGTTCGATGCCGCAGGCGATCGATGCAGCCACCGCATACTGGGGTGGCGGAGCGTCGAGCGCGCGAGTAGGTGAACCGTTCGGCGCAGACCGAAGTAGACGGAACGACGCTTGGCGGATAGTCTCAGAATATCAGAATAGGCTTTGTGATAAAACCTGTTCGATTGATGACTGCGCTCCCAATGAACCCTTACGGGTTGTTTAACCCGGAGCCAACGGCGACGGGATTCGAGGTTCTCCCTCGCCACTGGCTCGGGGTTTAACGAACAATGGGTCTTTCGCTGCGCATGGATCAATAGATCGAGTAACGGTTCAAGCAAGGCCAAGAAACCATCAATCCTCGAACCCTCCCCCAACTCCTCCCGAAAAGGGAGGGGAATTCGAGGGCAAAGCTTTCTACAATGCAATGTCCTGTTCACCACAACGACACGACGAAAACGACGGACGGAAGAAGCAAGCCTGTTACCAGCCGGTGGCCGCGTTTTGGATAAGTTTTTGATTTCTTGAAAAGTGGGCAACCGTTTTCGGCACAAGTGGCGAAGATAACCGGTTCAAATGGCGGCTAGACCGCATTTTTCACAATCAAAACCACGGAGGCTCGGAGCCACGGAGAACACCAGTAGCAAGTACTCTTCCCACCACGAACGGCGGAAACACCCTGTCTCGTAGCTACGGGCGGTTGACCTTGCTTCAAACGATCTCTTAGCTTGTTCTCCGTGACCTCTGTGTGCTCCGTGGTGAGAAATCCGGGCTAGGAGGCCGCCGCTAACTCGAATTACCGTTTAGTCACAACATTGGGGTTTGGCGGCCAGTGCAACTGTAAACCTCTGGCATCACCTTTCACCGCATGATTACGATTCACGAAATCACGAAGCGGTTTTGGGCGGGCGGGGCGCAGGTTCTTGCGGTTGATCATCTGTCGTTTGCGGTTGGGCGGGGTGAAGTGTATGGGCTGCTAGGTCCGAATGGCGCGGGAAAGACAACGACGATTCGCATGATCGTGGGATTGCTTCGGCCCGATGCTGGATATGCCGAGGTGGCTGGTTATCGCACGAGCCAATCGCCGGACGAGGTAAAAGCGCGGGTTGGGTTAGTCTCTGCCAACGATGGCGTTTACCCTTGGCTAACGGTACGAGAGATGTTGCTGTTCTTTGCCGACTTGTATGGTGTCTCCACGGTAGCGGCCCGCGACAAGCTCGAAACGTTGGCCGACCTGTTCCAACTTCGCTCGTTGCTTCATCGCCGGTGTTCGCTGCTGAGCACGGGGCAGCGGCAGCGGGTAACACTTGCGAGGGCACTCATTCATTCACCGCCGGTGGTATTGCTTGATGAGCCGACTCGCGGCCTCGATGTGCTGGGCAGCCAGGTGGTGATCGATTACGTCCGCCAACTGCGCGACGAAGGCAAGGCGCTGATCGTAAGCACGCATCGGCTAGACGAGGCCGAGCGGTTATGCGATCGTTTTGGCTTGCTGCATCAGGGCCAATTGCGGCATGAGGGGACGCTCGAAGAGCTTCGCGCGGCAACAGGCTGCAACACGCTGGTCGATATGTTCCGAAGCTTCTTCCAACCCGCGCAGGTGGCCACGTGAGTTCCTCCGATACACCCTTGCGCGACGTTCCCTCGACAGCGGATCGGGGCGAAGGGAAACGCCCAAGCGGCCGATTGGGGCGGCTTGTGTTGAAGGAACTGCGCGAAACGCTCCGCGATCGCCGGACGATTGTTACGCTCCTCGTCATGCCTGTGCTGATCTATCCGCTGTTGGCGGTTGCCTTTCAGCGATTTCTGTTGACCTCGTTGAGCGCGGGGGAAGAGAAGTCGTATGTGATCGGCGTGGATTCGGAAATGAACCTGCAGGTGTTGGCCCGGCAACTGCGGATAGGGGAGGAGGGGCTGCAGCGCGACCCGGCAGAAGTTCGCAAAGCTCTTTCCGCAATTTCGCTCGTGGCCCGGACCGACGAGAACCTCGAGCGGCATGTGGTCGATTCCACGATCCATTTGGCCGTCATCGAGCGGCGAACCCGCCCCGAGCAAGACCAGGGTCTCCGTTCTCCGCGCGTGTGGAAGCTGGTGTACCGCGAAGGATCGCGGCCGAGCGAAGCGGCGCTGCACTATGTCGAATCGCGTTTGAATAAGGTCAACGAGTTGGGGCTCAACGAGCAGTTGCAGCGGCTCCACGTAACGGCTTCGATGCCGGCGGTGACGATGCGCGAGCCGATCGGCTATAGCGGGGCGCCAGTTTTCTCGCTAGCGGCGCTGATACCACTGATCCTGGTTCTGATGACGGTGACCGGTGCCGTCTACCCGGCAATCGATTTGACGGCCGGCGAGCGCGAACGAGGGACGCTCGAAACGCTCATCGCGGCCCCTGTGCCAAGGCTCGGCTTGCTGCTAGCCAAGTATGTCGCGGTGCTGACCGTTGCGATGCTGACCGCGCTGGTGAATCTGGCCGCCATGACCATCACGGCTCAAAGCACGGGCCTGGGGGCGAGCTTGTTTGGCGGCGGCTTGTCGTTCGAAGTGGTGGCCAACGTGCTGTTGTTGCTGGCGTTGTTCGCGGCATTTTTCTCGGCGATCCTGCTTGCAATCACGAGCGTTGCCCGTAGCTTCAAGGAAGCCCAAGCTTACATCATTCCGCTAATGCTCTTGTGCCTCGTGCCGGGCGTGTTGTGCTTGATGCCGAGTCTTGAATTTTCCGGTTGGATGGCCGTCACGCCCCTCGTCAATATTGTGATGCTGGCGCGAGACCTGTTGGAAGGCGGTGTTCATCCGGGCCTGGCCTCGGCGGCGATCTGCTCGACCGTTCTGTACATTGGCGCGGCGATTGCGGTGGCTGCGCGAATCTTCGGCACGGACGCGATCTTGTATGGCAGCCAAGCTACCTGGACCGACCTGTTGCGTCGGCCCGAGGAACCTTGCAACGTGGCCAGCATAGCAACGGCCTTGTTAGGCCTGGCGATCATGTTCCCCTGCTACTTCGTGTTGGCCAACAGCTTGGCGAGGTCGCCGGAACTTCCGATGAACCAGCGGCTGCTGGTGGCCGCCCTGATTACGATTGCCGTTTTCGCTGGCATACCGAGCGGGCTTGCAACGATAGGCCGCGTGCGCTGGTCCAGCGGGCTTGGCTTCGCACGTGCCGATTGGGGCGCACTGCTCGCCGCGGCGTTGCTGGGAGTTTCGTTGTGGCCGCTGGCCCACGAGGTCTTCTTGCTGAGCGTCAAGTTGGGTATGGCTTCACTCGGCGATCAGCAGCGAGAGGCCGTTGAGGGGTTGCTCCGCCAGTTCCAGGCGTTGCCGCTGTGGTTCGTTCTTGCGACGATGGCCCTCGTTCCCGCCGTGTGCGAGGAGCTGTGCTTTCGTGGTTTTTTGTTCGGCTCGCTGCGGACACGGTTTTCAGGTTGGGCCACGATCGCGATGACCGCACTGCTGTTCGGGGTGTTTCACGAAGTGCTTTCGGCCGGCCGCATCTTTCCCAGCACTTTGTTGGGGCTTGCGCTGGGGTTCCTGCGGCTGCGTGCCCATAGCGTCGTGCCGTGCATGGTGATGCACGCACTTCACAACGGCCTGCTGCTAACGATCGGCTACCACCGAGAAGCACTCGCTAGCCGCGGCTGGAATTACAACGAACAGGCCCATCTGCCGATCACCTGGCTCGCGTGCTCGGTATTGGCAATCGTGCTAGCGCTTGCGATCCTGTGGAACCGAACCCGGCCAAGACCCGCGAACACGCCACAACCCGCGGAATCGTAGTGCCATTCAACTTGCCTGAAGGCCAAGAACTTTCTTGGCGGGAGGCGGGGATGAAAACCACAAAGGCACCAAAGGCACGAAGAGGGGAAGAGAGACACTACGGGAGAAAGACCATGGGGTGGCTTGCGTCGATTGTTTGTGAATTGACAAGCAGCCCCCGGTGGCTAGACGAAACGGCTTACCCTCTATTATTGGTTAGTCTTCGTGAGCGTGCGGGTATCGAGTGAGGTCATGGATTAAAGAGCAAGTAGGTCTTGTATCCGCCGCCGATGTTGGCGACTTCATGTTGCATTTGCATTAGGATGCGAGTGGCCAGATAGCCGCGTTGCCCAACCTGGCAGAACACGACGATGGGCCGGTTGCGTGGAAGTTCATCGAGTCGTCCGCGGAGCGTATCGATGGAGACATTGATTGCGCCAGGAATCGAGCCCGTCGCGAATTCTTCGGGGGTGCGAACATCGAGCAGTAGGGGGCGGGCCTCGGGAGGAATGGCCAGCACCGCTTCCACGTCGGTCTGAGGATGATCGCCGCGAAGCATTCCGGCCGCAACGAACCCGGCCATGTTGACGGGGTCCTTCGCGGAACCGTACTGCGGCGAGTAAGCCAGCTCCATTTCTTCGAGGTCGTAAACGGTCATGCCTGCCTGGATGGCCACGGCCAACACATCGATTCGTTTATCGACGCCGGCACCGCCGATGGCTTGCGCCCCGAGCAAGGCACCCTTGACCGGATCGAATAACAGCTTGAGCGACATTCCCTCGGCACCCGGGAAGTAGCTGGCGTGATTGCTCGGGTGGATGTAGATTTTTCGAAAATCTCGGTTGGCTCGCCGCAAGGCTTTCTCCGAAGCGCCCGTCATTGCGGCGGTCACGCTGAAGACCCGAACGATTGCCGTGCCCTGGGTGCCGCGATAGCGACTCTTACGACCGAAGACGTTGTCGGCCGCGATTCGGCCTTGGCGATTCGCTGGTCCGGCGAGAGGTACCTGAGTCGGCGTTTTCGAGATGAAGTCTTGAACTTCAATGGCATCGCCCACCGCGTAGATGGCGGGGTCGCTGGTTTGGAGCGAGTCGTTTACGCGAATACCCCCACGCGGGCCGACCTCCAAACCGGCTTCGGAAGCCAGCTTGCTTTCAGGTCGCACGCCGACTCCCAGCACCACCAGATCGGCGGCGAGCGATCGCCCCGACTTCAGCCGAACTTCCAGACCGCTTTCGGTTGGGTGGATGCCCTCGGCCGAATCGCCCAGGATCAACTCGACTCCTTGGGATGCCAACACGTGGGCGACCGGGGTCGTCATTTCCCTGTCGAACGGGGGTAGCACCTGATCTTGCAGTTCGATGACGCTCGTCGAGATGCCACGGCGAACGAAGTTCTCGACCAGCTCCAACCCGATGAAGCCCGCCCCGATGACAATCGCCTTCTGGATGCCGCGATCCACCCGTTCCTTGATTCGATCGATATCTTGAAGATTGCGCAACGTGAAGACGTTGGGCAAATCGACGCCGGGAATTGGCGGGAGAAGGGGTGCTGCACCTGGTGCTAGAATCAGCCTGTCGTAGCTTTCATCATACGTTTCTCCCGTCTTCAAGTTGCGAACGAGCACCGTTCGCGCCGAGCGGTCGATGGCTTCGACGACGCTCTTCGTCCGTACATCGATATTGAAACGGGCTTGCAACTTTTCTGGGGTCGTCACGAGAAGTTTCGAGCGGTCGGCAATCTCTCCGCCGACGTAGTAAGGCAAGCCGCAATTTGCAAAGGAGACATCGGGGCCACGTTCGAAGAGGATGATCGTGGCCTCTTCGGAAAGCCGCCGCGCGCGGGCGGCGGCCGAGGCGCCACCCGCCACGCCACCAACGATCAATAGTTTCATTGCTGCACTCCTGAGTTATCATTGCCCGCGGTTCGCAACGAGCACGAGCTGGGGCCACACTGGCCCGAGCGATTCCACGGCATCCGCGATAAGACGATTCCCATACCACAGGTATCGGTGATACCGGCGAACATGAGCCCCGCGCCGACAAAGGCACATAACCCGATGAAAGCGGGGTGGACGAAGCCCGCGAGGGCGGCCCCAATGAGCACAATGGCCCCGGCGGCAATGCGGACTTGCCTTTCGAGCGAGATTGCTTTGGGTCCGCGATCGACGGGCATGCCCGCCTCAAAGCACGCCTCGGTGCCCCCTTCGACGAGGATCGCATCTTCGCAACCGGCCTTACGGAGCAGATCGCAAGCCTGGCGGGCTCGGCCGCCCGATCGGCAGATCACATAAAGCGGTTTCCCGCCGCCCGAGGCTCGTTGCTTCATAACCGCGGCGGTATCCAATTCGCCGAGGGGAATGTTTTTTGCCATGCGCAAATGAACTTCTCGAAACTCGGCGGGCGTTCGGACATCGATCAACTCGACGCCTCGATCTTCTCGGCACACTTGGGCAAACTCGGCGGGAGAGATGGTGGAAGTGGACATCTGCGAATCTCCTGGAAACAAGGTAATTCGTTACCGTTAAGAGTTCTGAAGAAGAAGGTAGTTTTGGGAAGACCTAGACAGGATATCAGGATCGGCAGGATTTACAGGATGATGTTTGAGGCTGTTTACCCTGAGCGGCTCGGGGTAAACGCCCAAACACGAATGGCTCACGAGGATAGACACCGAGAACACGAAGAGGTTCCGGAAGTGTGACTATGGCAAATGTGCGGAATGTGTTACTCGCTAAAGGAAAGTCCATCTGCTTCCAATGTTCGAAAGTTCTTGGTAAGTGTTTCAATATTATTGTGGCTAATGTGGTTCGTAGTGTGTTCGGGTTGGTGGATCGGGTGAGAATGTGTGCCAATTCGCCGGTGGGTGCGAGGGGTTATCGCGTGATCCGCGACTTGTTTGTTTCTTTCGGTTTGCCACCAAAGCGTTGCTCGATGCAGTCGAGGATATTGGCCAGGTGCGGTTCGGCGATGCGGTAGAACACTTGCCGGCCATCCTTTTCATGGGTAAGAAACCCGCAGCGTTGCATCATGCGTAGGTGCTCGGAGGCCATGTGGCTGTGAATGCTGCAAGCTTCGGCCAGCTCGCCGACGGTAAACCGATCTCGCAGCAACATTTGGATCATGCGCAATCGGTGTGGGTGGGCAAGTGCTTTGAGGCACTCGGCGGCCTGCGAGAGTGCTTCGAGAGAGGTTAGTTGAGCGCGGGTGGTTCGGGGCGGCATGGTGGGCTCCTCTATTCAAATATATCGATATATTACGATATGTCAATACAATAAATGAGGCGATTGTTTTGCTTTGCCTGGGCCAAGAGGGCACGCGAATGGCGCACCATCGCCGAAGTTTCGGGGAAATCCGAGAGGAAGGCGGCACAAACGTGTTCGTGGTCTCGGTGGCTGCACAAGGTAGCGATTGGTTCTCTTGGTTTTGGGCGAGCGGCGCTCCTCGGTGGTCTGGCTGTCTCCGAGGTGAGAAATCTGGGGAAAAACCCTCGCTTCCGCAGGGCCGAGCATAATTCTTATGGGACGGGGAAGTACGTGCCGCGAGCCGAGCGGCTCACTCCACCGTAGTGGTTGCGAGGTGGTTCGGTTTCGTGTCCCGCTCGGATCGCGGAACCTACTTCTCGGCCCATAGTGAAACACGGACCGGGCTTGGTTGCCATAACCGGCCGGTTGACAATCGCAGACGGCCCCATTTAGGCTAGAGTATGCGTTCCAGATTGGGGATCTGTGCGACCGTTAAGCCCCACGGCGATGTACAGGCATCGTGGCCGAATTCCCTTGGAATGAAGGGTTTATTGAGGGCTTAGTTCCGCTAAATGCCGCTTCGCGTACGACACCGTGGCGACTTGGCCACGGCCCGCCTTGTTGTCCTCATGGCATTTGGTTAGTCCTAGCGAGGCTGTGCGCTTGTTGGATATTGGCACCTATCGGGGAACACGTGGCAAAGATAACCGGTTCAAACGGCGGCTACGAGGCCGCCGCTAACACGAATCCATACTGTTTCACAGCTTCAGCGTGACGATTCGAACGTTTCAATGTTTTCCGAGAGGTCTTGTTATGCGCAAGCTTTGCACCGTTGCTTTAGTTACCGTATTTGCCTTTTTCGCCACCTATCGCCCGGCTTTAGCGGTTATGCAGTTCTACACTTCGTTCAAGAAGGATTACTTGGAGAAACTGGACGACAAAGAGTTTGCGGCGGAAGTGGGCAAGACATCCAACCGGTGCTTGGTCTGCCATCAGGGCAAGAAGAGCAAGAAGAATCTCAACGCACTAGGCACGGAAATGTCTAAGCTGATCACCAAGAAGCAAAAGAATGAACCGGAAAAGATAGCCGAGGCCCTGAAGAATGTGTTGGAGATGCGAGTCGATCCGAAGGATAAGGAGAGCGAAACGTATCTGGATCGGCTGAAGGCGAGTAAGTGGCCGGCAGGCACGCTTGAGGAACTTCAGAAGGAGCCGAAGGAGCCGAAGGAGGAGCCCAAGGAGAAAGAGGAGCAGCCGAAGGTGTCGCCGTAGTCTCGGAACGTGTGCTGGAATTGCCTTGGGGCCAGTAATCAATTGGGGTATTCATCGGAGGAAAGTGGAGTTGTCAGTGCTTGAAATGGTACGATTCCTGCCTCCTTAGTCGCTCTAGCGACGGCTGGGCGAGGCGAGTCGAACTGAGGATGGATCGAACGGCGCCCCAAGAAAGGAGTGCCTTGGCACGAGAATTCCGACAACTACCGGGGATTAACGACCAGCAGTCGCGCCAGCGTTGACGCCAGATTGTCGAGCACCTCGCGATTAGGGAGCGTGATCGACAGGCGTTGGCGGCCATGGAGGTCTTCCTCGACGCACTCGGCGAGGCGTTGTTTCAGGCTCGCGACGGTATCGGACGAAGGCGAGGCGGCCTGTTCGTGTTGAGCGACCAGCTCTCCCAGGAAGTTGAACACCGCCCCGAGCAGTTCGCCGCCGGCGGCCGCGACGCGGTCGCGGTGCGACAATCGCCCGATATCTCCTGCTGTATCGATTTGTTGTGTCACATCGAGTGGTGCTTGTGACTTCGCGCCCAGCAGTACTTCTAAGCGGTTGCGCAATTCGTCCGTGCCAGAGACAAGCGAAACCTCGTTGATGTCGGAATCAACATCCAGCGCGGCCAGAGCCAAGTCCTTTTTAGCCGACAAGGTCGTTAGCAAACTTTCCTCCAGGGTTTGCTCCGTGACCAACAGAAATGCGTGAACCGGCTGTTTCTGCCCCATTCGATGGGCCCGCGCGATCCGCTGCTCGAGCACGGCCGGGTTCCAGGGCAGATCGCAATTGATGACCGTGTTGGCCGCCTGGAGGTTGAGACCGGTCGAGCCGGCGTTCGTAGTGATGAAAAGTCGACAATCAGGTTTGGATTGGAACTCGTTCACCAATTGCTGCCGTTGGCGTTGCGGTACCGAACCGTCCAGTCGCACATATCTCAGCTTCAACCGGCGAAGGATTTGCTCGACTAACTCGAGCATCGTGGTCCATTCGGAGAACAAGACTGCCTTTCGGCCATTCTCGGCAAAGCTCTGTTCCAAAACTTCCTCCAACCGCTCCAGCTTGCTGGAATAGGATGGTTCGCACTTGTTGCATAGATACGTGCTATTGGCGGCCATGCGGCACATCAAGAGTGCCTGCCGCAGCCGGAGCAGGTCCATCTCGCTGATAAACGACTTGCGAACAATCGACGCTACAATCTTCATCTGGGCTGCATGAATCGCCAATTGCTCTTCGGTCGGTTCAATTCGCACGATTTCCGTGGTTCGGTCCGGCAATTGATTGAGAACTTGCTCGCGAGTGCGACGCAACAGAATCGGTGCCAGGTGCTGGCGAAGCTGGTCAAGGTTCTTATATCCCAGCACTTTGCCTTTCTCGTCCGTGACGCGATGCCGGTTAAAGAACCGAAACGCCGGGCCAAGTCGCCGATCATCGACGAACTGCACGACACTGTAGAGATCATCAATCCGGTTCTCCATCGGCGTGCCAGTAAGCACCAGTGCGAATGGCGATTTCAGCCGTTTGACCACATGGGTGGTCTTGGCTTCCCAATTCTTGATCCGTTGGCCTTCGTCCAGAATGATCAGGTCCCACTTCACTTGCTCCACCGCCAGCAGGTCGCGGAGTACCTGTTCGTAGTTGCACACGGTGAAGAACGCATTGTTCTCGTACTGCGCCGGCCGTTCGGCCTGCGTGCCGAACACCAACTGGCACGAACGATCGGAGAACCGTTCAATTTCGCCGCGCCATTGCGATTTGAGCGATGTCGGGCAAATGACGAGCACTTTGCGAATACCGGCCTGCCGCGCGAGGAGCTCGGCGACCCCCACGCCTTGGATTGTCTTGCCTAGCCCCATGTCGTCAGCCAGCACCGCCCGCCCCGCTCCCACAGCAAAAGCGATGCCATCCAATTGGTAGGGCAACAGTTCCGTCTTGAGCAACTCGTTGCGCAGCGGATGTCGTGCCGGATCTCGACGGATATCTTCCACCAGAGATTTGATCCGGCTCTGAAATAGCCGCGTTTGGATGAATTCCTCCGCATCGGGATAGACCGTCACCTTCTCACCAATCCGCTCCAGCTTCGTGAGCCGTTGGACCAGGTCATGCACGTCCGAGATGTTGCGGCCGGCCAGAGGTTTGACAATCGCGGCAGCGCGATCGTCGAGCTGGTGGGGAATGCCGAGCCGCAGTGCGAGTTGATCACCCGATGTGAGATGAACGCTCAGGTGCTTGCGGCGGTAGGGACGCTTGAGAGTGGCGGGTGAGAATTTCTTTTCCACTCGTCGCATCACGTGCATGATGTGTTTGCAGGTACCGAGTGTGTTGGTGCGAAAGTCGGGACACGAGCAATAGGAAATGCCGCGTTCCCGGCCACGCAGCGCCACGCGGTAAGTCTTCCCCGACGCGGCACTGGTGAGCATGTAATCGGTCCAGGGTCGCTTCGAATCATGCGATTGAAGTTTGAACTTTTCCTTCCGCGATCGTTCATCCCGCTCCGCGAGGGCCCGCTGAATCAGTTCGTCTTCGCTCAGGCTTTCGACCGGCACGCGTTCAGGCGGCGGCACCGCTAGCCCCAAGGCAGTTTTCTCTTCCAGCAGGACCGAGAACGCAGCCCCAGCATGGTCGCACGGCCATTGGCACGCAGTGCAGTTCCAATGGAGACGATCCTTAGCGTCGGCCATCAGCGTAATCGTGACGATGGCATCGGGAAATCTCACGCGAAACAAATCGCCTTCCAGATAAACCTGATCATTCAGGTCGATTTCAAACTTGCCGCCGCGCCGGATAATCTGCCTTCCTTCGGCCCCGAGCAGTTTGCAGGCCTGCGCAAATGTCAGCCGCGAAAGTCGGTCCTTAAGCGTGAGCCGATGGCTTGGTTTGGTCGTCATGACATCCTCCCTCTCGCCATGCCTTGATTGGGGGCAATCCAACATGATGTGGCATTCGAAGTGAGTGCGTCAAGAGCAGCCAAATCTGTCTCAGGGCCGATCCGTTATTCATCTTCGGGACAGCGAAGACTCACGAACCCGAAGCGTCAGCGAGGGAATGTGTGCTTTTTCCCTCGCTGACGCTTCGGGTTGGTTTCCAATGCACTCGCCCAAATTGAAAAAGTGATTGGCCCTGGGAGCGGCGCGTTGAAGTCGTCCCGTTGCCAGCGCGGGCGGGCCAGAAAGCGGGTGATTTGTCCGCGATGGCAGGTTTCCGAGGCGATGCTTGCGGCCGCTTGCGAGCAACTCATTCGCCCGCGGTGCATGATAAAGGTCAAGGCCATGCGGAGAACGAAGGCCTGCGCCAAATCGTTGAGTGACGTTTTTGCGATAAACCCCTTGATCGCGGCCGCCGATTCCGTGACGATAATCATTGCGAGTCCTTCCCGTGGTTGGTGAGAATTTCAATGATCCAGTCATGGGGCACGGCTCGCTTTCTAGCAATTCCAATTGCTGCTAGCAGAAACGTAATAGCGCAACTTCAATAAGCGTCAGCGAGGGAAAAGGCACACTTTCCCTCGCGGTCGCTTCGGGTTCCTAAGTCCTCGGTGTCCCGAACATGAATAACGAATCGGCCCTGTAAAGTCCGTACCACTAGCTGCGGTCTCAGCCCGCGTAAGGTTAGGGTAGAATCAATATGGTTTCACTGAAACGCATCGTCGAGAATAACCTGATCCATCGTGTATCGCCCGAGGAATATCGGTCGAAGATCAAACGCGTGTACGGCGGCCGCAAGGGTGCGCTGCTGGCAACCGCCAGCAAGGTCTCCCTCCACATTCCATTTGGGCGGCGTCTAATCCGTTCGCGCAACTTCGATGTCCGCGGCATGAAGTCCATCTTGGATGTCGGCAGCGGCGCCGGCCAAATCGCCGGCCACCTGCTCGACTACGCCGATCCCGATGCCCAAATCGTCTGCACCGATCTCTCCGAGCAAATGCTTCGACGCGCTCGGCAACGCCTGAAAAGCCCGCGGCCTTCGTTCATCGTTGCCGATGTCACCGCCCTCCCGTTTGCCGATGCTTCGTTCGATGGCCTCACCTGTGGCTACGTCCTCGAACACGTTCCCGAACCCGAAAAGGGCCTGAGCGAAATGGCCCGCGTGCTCCGCTCCGGCGGACGCATGCTGCTGCTCGTTACCGAAGATAGCTTCTCCGGCGCTTGGACCAGCCGCCTCTGGTGCTGCCGCACCTACAACCGCGCCGACCTCCGCCGACTGTGCGAATCCCTCGGCTTGCACTGGAAGAACGAACTCTGGTTCTCCCCATTCCACAAAGCCATCCGAGCCGGCGGCATCTGCGTGGAAATCCAAAAAGTATAAACCAGTTGCGTAATGCATAAATAGCCAACCCGTTTCGGGTCGGAACAACGGGGAAAACGAAAAGAACGAAAACGAAAAGGGGACGCGACTCGTTTATTCCCCCTTGGCCATTTGGTGGGGTTCAAGGGTCGAGGGCCAGAAGGGGTCTTGAGTATGGGGTGCGTGTTTAGCCGCGACGCGGAGCGGAGCGCGGGTCGGGCGATGGGGTTGTGGCACGGACTTTAATCCGTGAGGTGGTTCGCGCGGGGCAGGCTGCATGGACTGAAGTCCGTGCCACGCATTGGGGCCGTTGGGATCGGTAACAGTTTGCACGGGTGTGCCACGGCTAACTCGTTAGCAGTGTGATTGGCTGCCAACGACTTGCTGTTGGAATATCGTGTGGTAGTTCAACGCGCAATCTGTGCGCAACAAGGCAGCACGGCTGGGCAAGTTCTCGAAACCGCCCGCGGCGGGCCAGCAGGGGCACCCGGTGGAGCGTGCCTGCTCCATTGTTGAAACTACGGTCCGTAGTAATTTTCTTCACACGGCTAATCGCTGACCCTTTCGTGCCTTTTGTGTATTTCGTGGTTGTGAGTGGTGGATTTGGGAGTTTTCGGGCTTTGACCGACCTACAAAAAAAATTAAGGGCCCTCTGGTTTGCGGAGAACGGGAACTTACGGTCCGCCCCACGACAGGTACGGTGCATTGGTATCGCACATCTCCGCGACCAC
>JADZFK010000076.1 GCA_020849945.1 Pirellulales bacterium
ACGTCCGCCGAACTGCGACGATTGGACATGATGACCCTCCCGCAACCCGTGGTTTCTCGAAACGCGTATCTCACCCCTCAGTGTGAACTGTGCGGCCCTTTATTGCAACACACTCTGCCGCGGCCTCCAGGCCGTTCGGTAATCCTCATGGGACACAAGAGTAGGTCCCGCGAGCCGAGCGGGACGCGGACCGGCAATAAACGCAACCACTTCGGATGATAGTACCGCTCGGCTCGCGGGACCTACTGGCTCGTCTACTTATTGATGACTGCGCTACCAATGAACCCTTACGGGTTGTTTAACCCGGAGCCAACGGCGACGGGGTTCGAGGTTCTCCCTCGCCGTTGGCTCGGGGTTAAACGAACGATGGGTCTCTTGCTGCGCATTGATCAATAGATGGATGCCATTCAACTCTTACGCTTGCGCCGGTTATGCGGTTGCCAACGAATCTATGGACGGCCTTTCGTTGGCCTGTCGATAAGGCAATTTGGGAAGGAGTTGAGGGGCCGATTCGTTCGTGGAGGGGAGTCGCGTGTCTGCCGGGCTACAAGCGACCAGCCAAGTAATTGCCACTTCGTGCAACCGATCGGTGCTCGCGCTGATCGAGCGGGGGCTGTGTTCCAGCGACCCATCGGTTCGTACTTCGGTGCTGCGCGCGGCCCTGGGGCGTCACGACCTCGAAACACACTCGCTGCTCATTCAGTGTTATGGCGAGTGGGATGCCACCGATCGGGCCATCTATTGCGATGCTCTCCGCCAGGTACCCCAACGCGCCGCGCCGGCGTTGCGGCGGGCTTTGCTCGGCCCCACGGGCGAAGGTTCCTCGTTACGCGAACGTGCGTGCTCGATCATCGTTGCCACCCGCGATTACGATCAATTGTCGGCGCTTCTTCAGGTCATCGAATCGAGCGAAGCTTCGCATGGATTGGAAACCGTTCGGGCTGCAATCGTGGGGCTGGTGGGCGAGCTTCGCCAGAGCCTTGCGGAGTGGGAAAATGGGATGCGAACCGGTGCCCTCGACCCCTCGGCATCGCACCGAAAGGTGTTGCACGCGCTCGAGGCACACTTGGCAGGCCGCCCACGGGGTGTGTTGCCGGAAGTGCTCCACGCATTCGTGACTCTAGCGCCTTTCGAGAACCCCGTGCTCCAGCAGGTGCTTTCCGACGAAGCGCATCCGCTCCACGCCGCCACATTGGCAATTCTACGGCAATCCTCCGATTCCTCGATCTTCGAGCGGTTGGTAATGCAAATGCGCGATGCGAACGCGCCGATGGCCGTGCTGCAAGTCATTGCCAATCGCAACGATCTGCCGTTCTTGAAGCAACTGTTGCATGGGCTGCGACATCCGGTGCCGTTGCGTGTCCTTTACAACATGCAACGTCTGGATCAAGTGGCATGGCTTGAAGAGAAGCGAGAGCTTTTGCTTGAAGTGGATGGCCGCGCGCAAGCGGCAGCCATCGAACTTGCCTCGGCCAGCAACCTCGATCGCGCGGCGCTGTTCGAGTTGCTTGCGATGCTGCTGAAGGAAGGGTTGGCCGAGGGTCGCCGCGCTAGTTGCCAGGCGTTGGCGGCCTTCTCGGGCAGTGCGGCCGACGCGCTGATCCGCGCCGCGCTCGACGACCCGGATGCGAGCGTGAAGTCGGCGGCGATTCGGCAGCTTCGCGCTCGCCGATTGCCCGAGGCGCTCGAAAAGCTGGCCGAGTACCTCGAATCCACGGTGCCCGAAATCCGCGATGCGGCCCGATCGTCGCTGGCCGAGTTCAGCTTCGCCCGGTTCCGTGCGATGTTCGATTTGTTGGGGGAAGCGGAGGCGCGGGCCACGGGGCACCTCGTTCGCAAGATCGATCACACGGCAAGCCAAAAACTAATCGAGGAGCTACACGCATCTTCGATCATGTCGCGGCTGCGGGGGATCGAGATGGCCGTGGCGATGGCGGCCACCGACGACTTGCAGCCTCAGCTCATCGAATTGGCACGGCACGAAAACGATGCCATACGGCGCGAGGCGATCTTGGCGTTGGGGCACAGCGCGCGTGCCGAGGGCGAAAGTGTGCTCGCCGCGGCAAGCCGCGACCCGAATCGCGGAGTTGCCGAGGCGGCGAGGCAAAGCCTGCTGCAGCGCCGGCATCGCCGCACCCTATCAGAAAACGACCTCCATCATCCCGATCGACGCGCATGATCGCAGCTGCCGCAAACTCGCTTTCGCTTTGGTGTGGCGCGGCCGCTTCGCTGGCAGGCTCGGCCGCCACGCTGGCTTGGTTTGTGTTCCACCGCCACCTTGCCGCGTTCACGCACGATAGCCCAACACTCCTGTTCCTCGATCTCTGCAGGCTGCACGAGATTGAACTCAAACATCGTCGTTTGCTGAAACGCATGGCCTCCGCCCGCGGCATTCGGCCCGCCGATCTGTTCGTCGAACCCGCCTACTTCTCGACCACCGACATGCCGCCCAAACTTGCTGAAGCCGCGAGCGATTTCCAGCAACTCCGCGATGCCATCTTCTTTGCCGAGCCACAATAGCCCGACGACTTGTCCCTCGCGCTGCGAATGCTGCTTTGCTATCCTATGCACGGGTGCGACGAACTCGTTTAACCGGAGTCAGAGGCGACGGAAATACTCCACACCTAGCGCCGTCGCTGCTGGCTCCGGGTTAAACAAATTCGTTTCAATCCTGACCGCGAGAGGTATCATGTTCTCCAAGACGATATGAAGAGATGGACGGTCCATCCTGTTCTATTCGGTCCATTCTTCTTCGGTCTGTCGTGTCCATCGTGTCGTCGTGGTGCAGTAGGACCGATCGCTGAAGTGCGAAGAGGTCCTAAGAATTGTACGATTGGGAGTGGTGCAATTCGGAAACGATGCTAGGATAAGTCCTGGATGGATGGTTCCTATTGATCGCCGCGCAATCATCCATCGTGGCCGTCAAACTTCTATTGTCGCGGGGGTGATTACCGCCCATCGAAGTCGGCGTTTGCACGAAGGGGTCTGCCGCTGCACGACCGTGCAACCACTGGCTGCCGCCGTAGTTGTTCATTCCTTTGCGGTGTTCAGGTCGGTGGCTGTCGTTGAAGCACGCCTTAGGCCAGTGGCAAGTAGCGGATCATTGTCATGTAGGTTGTTGTGTATGTTTCCGTAAACGCAGGTTTGGGAAAGGAAGGCTCTGATGGAAGAAGGTATCGTCCTCCTCATTGGTTTGGCATTCCTTGGGTTGGTGTTCGGTGTTCCGATCACGATCTTGATTCGCCTCTCGGAAATCAAACGCAACCAGCGGGAGGATTACGGCCGGCTGATCGATCGACTCAACGCCCTCACGAAACTCATCGAGTTGCGCGGGCTGAAAGAACCGCGCGAGAAAGTCGAGGCACGCGCCGAGAAACCGATCGAGGAGCCGGTTGAGAGGCCGACATCGCACGAACTCGTTCGAGAACCGGACGTTACCCGCAAGCCAGCGGTGCCCGACCAGCCGTTGCCGATCAAATTGCCGGAGGAGCTTGTCTCCCCTGCCTTTGGGCCAACACCAAAGCCCGCGGCGGCAACGGGTGCGACTACGCCAATTTGGGACCGAGGCACACCCGCGCCCAAAACACCTCAGCCAGCCAGGCAGCCGAGCGCATTCGAACAAGCGGCCAAGGAAACGCTCCGAAAGATTTGGAATTGGATCATCGTGGGCGAGGAGCACGTCCCGCAAGGGGTGTCGACGGAATTTGCCGTGGCCAGCCAATGGTTGCTGCGCATCGGCATCACGATCTTGGTAGTCGGCATCGGGTTCTTCCTGAAGTACTCGATCGATAAGGGGCTGCTCGGTCCTCAGGCCCGCGTGGCGCTGTCGGTCGTCGTTGGCCTGTTGATGCTCATCGCCGGCACCCAGTTGCTTGGGCGAAAGTACCATCTGCTTGGCCAAGGCCTGATGGGCGGCGGGTTCGCCTCGCTCTATTTCAGCGTGTTCGCGGCTTCTCAATTCTTTCACCTGATCGAAGTCGGCCCCGCCTTTTTGCTGATGGCCCTCATCACCGCATTCGCGGGCGTCATTGCCGTGCGGTTCAATTCGCTTCTGGTTGCCGTCCTCGGCATTATCGGTGGGTATGGCACTCCGATCATCCTCCATGGTGAAGCCTCGAACTACCCCGCACTGTTGGGATACATGCTCGTGCTCGGGTGCGGCGTACTGTTCATCAGCACCTACC
The DNA here is from genome assembly GCA_020849945.1 of Pirellulales bacterium. Classification (GTDB taxonomy): domain Bacteria; phylum Planctomycetota; class Planctomycetia; order Pirellulales; family Lacipirellulaceae; genus JABDGM01. Next base: position 4,185 of record JADZFK010000076.1, read on the forward strand.
GCAACTGGCCACTGGCTCATTACCTCAGCTTCGTCGCCAACTACGGCCTGTTCAACTTTGCCATGGAGGGCTACGACAAATCGCTCTTCTGGCAAGTGTACCCGTACCTCATCGGCTTTTTCGTGCTCTTCTCCACGATGGCGTTCCTCAGCAAGCAAGTGCGAAACCGCGAAACCCACTTGCTCGACCTGCTCGCGCTGCTGCTCAACGCGGCTATCTTCTTCGGCGCATCGTACTACCTCATCGAGGAGGCCTATCGACGCGAATGGGTGTCGGTCGTCACCCTGGGCCTGACGGCTTACTACACGCTTCATTTCGCGCTCCTCCTCCGCAGACAATTCGTCGACCGAAATCTCCTCGTCGCGTTTCTCGGCCTGGCAAGTTGCTTCCTCGCCATCACCATGCCCTTGGTCCTTTCCAAACAATGGATCACCGCAAGCTGGGCACTCCAGGCACTGGTCCTCTTGTGGATGGCTTTTCAGCTCAAGAGCGGTTTCGTTCGCTCCTTCGCCTACATCCTGTTCGGTTTGGTCCTCGTCCGCTTTGGACTCGTCGATTTGCACAGCACGTTCTTCGGCCAAGGTTGGCAATCGACCGCCGCGCTTGCTTGGGCCGACTATTCCAAACTGCTCCTTGAACGCATCGTATCGTTCGGCGTGCCGATTGGCGCGATCGGGCTGGCATATCGCTGGGTCCGGCAACTTCCCGCCGACGATACGACGGACGGAATCGGTGAACGAATCGGCCCGCTCGACAATCGCCTGATGTTCGGCCTGCAAGACCGCGGCGTGATCCTCGGCTTGTTGGCCGCGAGTGTCGGCCTGGGGCTTGCGTATCTCCACTTCGAATTAGCACGCAGCGTGGGTTATGCCTACGCGCCCTTTCGCAATCCGGTTATCACGCTGCTGTGGCTGGGCGGTTGCGCCACACTCGTGTATGCCTGGCAAAAAACACAGAGCCTCCTGCTGATGGGCTTGTCGGTGCTGGCCGTCGGCATCGTGCTGGCCAAGGTGTTGTGCTACGACGTGTTCGTCGGATGGAAGCTCGGTGAAAACGCGCTGTACGCCGCCCCTTATTCGTTCCGCGACGCGCTCATGCGCCTCATCGATTTCGCCGCGGTGGTCGGGTTCCTCGGGGCCGTCTTCGCCGTGATCCAAGGCCGCCAATCGCCCCTCTATGTTAAGCTGTTCTTTGCCATCGCAAGCCTGGCCATGCTGTTCGTGTACAGCTCACTCGAAGTGAACAGCTTTCTCCACGAATTCTATCCTGGCTTCCGCTACGGCGGCGTTTCCATCTTGTGGGCCCTCTTTGCGCTCTCCATGCTGCTCGTGGGCATCGGCCGCAACCTGAAGGGGATACGCTACGTGGGCCTGCTTCTCTTCGCGATCGTTTCCGTAAAAGTGTTCTTTGTCGATCTTCGCAACCTCGATCCCATCTGGCGCATCGTGGCTTTCGTGATCCTCGGCATCCTTCTGCTGGCGGGGTCCTTTGTCTATCTCAAGCATCGCGAACGATTTGCGACTAACCATGAGGCCGATGAAAAACCATGACACGTACCACGAAATACCTTGTTCTTATAGGGCTGCCCGTTCTGCTCGCAACACTTGCGCCCGTTCGTTGTAGGAGCCAGGAAAGCCCCTCGCTCGAACTTGCCCCGAAGGCCAAGCCCGTGAAACTCGAGCCACGTCAACAGGAGGGACTCACGAGTATCCGCCTCGATTCCGAGGTATTCCACGGCAGTACCGACTCGCTCTCCGACTTGCGATTGATCGACGAGAACGAGGAGGAGACCCCATTCGTGCTGCGAAAGGTCGTCACGGATACGAAACGGAATGTCCGCACGCTCAGGGATGTCGCCGACGTTCGGGTAAAACCCTTGGAAAACGATGCGCTCGAAATCGAGTTCCACATCGATCCGGCGAAATACGACAAGACCATCCACGGGTTCCGGTTGGCAACGTCGTTAGCCAACTTCGAACATCGGGTAACAATCGAGCGGCGCGATCGCGACTCGGACGAATGGGTCCCGCTCGTCCGAGATGCGCTGATCTACGATTACTCGCAATTCATGGCCGTCCGAAATACGGATGTCGCGTTCCCAACCGATGCCCCGTTACCGAAGGCTGGCTACTTTCGGATCCGCATTGATCGCGTCACCCAAGAGCAGCAATCGCGGTGGACCCAGTTGAGTCGAACGTTCAAGGCCGGTTTGGAAGACGAACGGCAGGAGCGATACGTGATCAACCGCCAGCCGCTGCACATACAGCGCATCAACTTCTGGCACGATGAGGAGAGGACCGTCTCTTCGCAGCCCGTGCTCGAAGAGGTCGCGCTCCAAACGCTTGACGCGGGCCAGGATAACGAATCGAGAACCTCGTGGGTACTTCTCGAATCGGCACGACAGCCCATCTCATTGCTCACGCTCGAAACCACCGATCGAAACTTCAGTCGCGAGTTCCAACTCGCAGCCATGAAGACCGCGGAGGCCCCGGCCAAGGAAGGCCGACCGCTCGGCTCGTCCGTGCTCACCAAGATCGACCTTGCCGGCCTCGAAAAGAAAGTGCTGGAACTCTCTCTGCCAGAAACGCGAGAACGGTTCTACCGTGTCACCGTGGTTAACCGCGACAGCCCCCCCCTTGCCGAGCTCAAGTTCCAAGCGAAAGGGCCAAGCTACGACCTCGTTTTCCTGGCCGACCCCGCCCATCAATATCGCTTGACCTACGGAGTCGCCTCGCGCGAAGAGCCTCATTACGATACGCTGGCCCTTCAAACCGCCCTCGCCGCCGGCCAGCAACCCCTGCGTGCCACACTCGGCCCCGAAACCACTTTTACCCCCCAGCAGCCCAAGGTTCGCAAGCTCGATTGGATCACCAACCCCTGGTTCCTCGGCGGCGTGATTGCAATCCTCACGATCCTCCTCACCCTCGCACTCCGCCAAGCCGCAAGAAGGCTACAAGACGTCCCCAACACCAATTGAACGAAAAAGGGGGCAGGATCGGATCGGCCCTGTAGGAGACCTCAACGAGCACGAGAATGAAACCATGCAGGACAGTAGGTTCGCCGAGCCGAGGCGGACGAGAATGACGAATGGCGAATGGCGAAATGTTGTCATTCGACATTCGGGTTTCGCCATTCGCCAGGGCCGCGGTTGGGAGGCCGTCCCCCAAAAAAGCGGGCCGGGGATTTTGCGCGTATTGCAACGGGCGCGAAAACGTGGTTTTGGATGCAATAATCGGCGCTATTTGCGCCAGGGGCCGGGCGTTTCTGCTGGGAATTGCAGCGTTTTTCCGGGGTGGGGGTGTTGCAATAATCGGCGATTTTGCTCATGGTTGCGAACATTTAACCGCGGGG
>JADZFK010000077.1 GCA_020849945.1 Pirellulales bacterium
AGTTGGCGAACTCACGACTTGCGTTCTGATCTCAGATCCAAGGCATTTGCTGCTATCAAAGGACCACGTGTCGTAAGTGCTTACTGCTCAACGATTACAAAAAAGGGTTAACGGCGTAGGGTGGCACTGCCGTTTCTTAAACACGGCATGAGCCGAGTTGCGGCGATCCTCAACTTGTTAAATGCGCGCAGTTGATGCTACTTTTTTTTGCGAACTCGCAGCAAGAATCCAGAAATAAACCAAGCAATTACTGGGGCTGAGAGTTCGGGGACGACAAGTGCGGAAGAAACGAATATCCCACTTGTGCCATCCGTAAAATAAGCGAGAGAAGCGATCTCACCACGCGAGAGTGAGAACACTTTGGGGAGGGGTCGACGATTGCTGAATTCTTGCCCTTGCCTAAACCGCTACTCCATCCAGAACAAGTATTGAGACAAAGCCTAGTGTTCCTTCCTCCTCCGTGTCTCCGTGCCTCCGTGGTGAATCATCATGTCTCCGTGGTGAACAACCATCGTGGCTACAGGCTCTTTACGGAGAGTGCGAAATCGCTGATGTAGAGCTGGTCGATAACGAGTTCGGGAATCGTGCGGTGGAGACGGACCATGATTCGACGTCGGAAGGTCGTTAAGTTGGGTTCCTCGAAGACGCCGAGTGGCGTGAGGCGGGTTGCCGTGATGACGTCATCGCGGACCTTATAGCGATGATTCGCAACAATGCGTTTCATGGTGGCAAGTTGATCGCCCTTGATCGTGGCGAAGAGAGTGAATCGCACGGTGCTTTTTTGCGCTTCGGCGGGGTAATCGGACCGGATGCTGAACTCGCCGAGTTTGATGCCGTTCGAGTTCGAGTCGGGTTCGGGTTCCGACCCCTCGGCGGCACCGTGTTCACTGGGTGGGGCAGCATGTTCCGAGCCACGAGCAATGCCGGGCACGCAGACGCCCAGGGCGACGATGCAGGCCCCAGCCACCGACCAGCCGCGGAAGTATTGGGTAAGTGTCGGGGTCATAGGAGTTCTTGGGTAACGACATCGGAGATGACGAGCGGGAGTAATCGCTTTTGGCCTAATTGGTTTGCGAGCATGTCGGTAAGTCGCGATTTCAAGGTTAGCAACTCAGGTTCCATGAGTTCCTCCACCGAGGCGTTGCGGCAGAGGGAGATGACTTTGTCGCGAATGATGCCTTCGTGACGATTCCAGGCCTTTTCAAACTGCGACATTTCTTGCGGAGAGACAAGGGCGAAGAGTTCAAAACTGAGTTGAAGCCGATTGCGACGAATGATACCTTCTTCGCCTTGCTCAATGATGAGAGGAATTGGAATCTTGTAGGTTCCGAGCGAGAACTCCGCAAGCTCCTGCTCGGCGGGCAGGAGGTCGATGTAATCGAAATTGAATTCCGGCTTCGAGCCACACCCGGCTGCAGCAAGGCAGAATGCGACGACAAGGATTCTGCCGGTGTGCAAGGCCTCCAGGACGCGACGCGGGTTTTGGTACCGGCTTCTCATGAGCAATCATACGTTTCCCGGGGACCGAATTTGCAACCTATGCTTGTATGTGGAACCAGTCGCGGGGAGCCTGGGCGGATCGGGTAGGTAGGGTCGTAACGGTTCTGCTGGCCGCGCCGCCCCTACGTGAAGAACCGAGCGATGAGAAGCGAAACGAGTGTTGGTCGTTGCCTGTTGTCGCCACATGCCAACGGGGTTTCCCCTTGGTTTGTTGCGGTGCTGGCGGCCGCCTGCAGTTCGCTGGCGGGATGCTACGACGGAGAAGCGATGCTCCAGAACGCGCGTTCCGCGGCATTTAGCACGACATTGGCCGAAGTGGATTTGGGGGAGTACCACACCACGTTGCCGCGCGACCCCTTGACCGGTTTATTCACAACGGTCGATGTGCGGATATTCGCGGCCGTGCCGCGGGCCAAGCTTTCGGAAGTCAAGAAGCAACTCAAGGCCGACGAACACCAAGTCCGCCATCACACACTAACAGCCGTCCGAACCGTCACGAGTGACGAACTGTGTGACCCTTCGTTTATGGCTCTGCGGAAGCGTATCGAACAGGCGATTAACGAAGTGCTCGCCGACGCGCCGGTGAAGTCGATCGGCTTCTATCATCTCAGCTTGCGCTGACCCATGCCAGAACCCTCCGCTTGGCCGATCGGGCGGAGCGAGGAAGGATTGCGCCCAAGGCCAACTTGTGTGGGTACGGCAGGAAGCGTTTCCTTCCTTTACGCTCCAGTCTTCTTTGGGTTGCCAGGCGAAATGCTGGTCCGTTGGCCTGCTAGTCCGCATTACTCACCACGGAGGCACCTAGACACGGAGAAAGCAGATTGGTCATTGCAAATCTGCCATTTGTCATTGACCATTTCAGTAATGACCCAATTTCAAATGACCAATGACCAATGACAAATCACCTCCACCTCCGTGACCTCGGTGTGCTCCGTGGTGAGGAATCCCGGCTAGCGAGAAGAGGTCGTTTGAGAGCGGAGGCGGAGTTGGCCGCAGGCGGCGTCGATCGCATCTCCTTTGCGATGGCGGAAGTGAACGTTCAGGCCGCGAGATTCGAGCGTTTGCCGAAATGCGCGTTGAGCGGTGGCGGAGGGCGTTGCGTAAGGAAGCCCCACCACAGGATTGTAAGGGATTATGTTGATCATGGCCGTTCGACCCGCGAGCAAATTGGCCAACTCGGCGGCGTGGGCGGGGCTATCGTTGACTCCGGCCAAAAGAACGTACTCGAAAGTTAGTTGTCTGCCCGAGCGGTCGAAGTAGTAATCGGCTTCGGCGAGAAGGTCGGCGAGGGGAATCTTGCTGGCCGCTGGCACGATTTGTTGCCGCAGGGAATCGTTGGGGGCGTGGAGCGAAACGGCAAGGCGGTAACGCGGAGTGGTGTCGGCCAGCCTGCGCATAGCCTTCGTCAGCCCGACGGTGGAGATGGTGATGCGACGGGAGCTGATGCCGATGCCATCGTCGCGGGTCGCTTCTTCCAGGGCGGGGAGGAGCGCGTCGAGATTGGCGAGCGGCTCGCCCATTCCCATGACCACAATATGGCTGAGTCGTTCCTCGGGTCCAAGGAGTTGTTGCAGCCGAAGGACCTGTTCGAGAATCTCGCCAGTGGAGAGGTTTCGTTGCAGCCCCTCCAGGCCGCTGGCGCAGAACACGCACCCCATTCCGCAGCCGACCTGCGTACTGATGCAGATAGTGCGACGTGTTTCATCGCGTAGCAGAACGCACTCGATTTGCCCACCATCGGCAAGAGTCAGAAGGAGTTTCTCGGTGCCGTCCTCCGCGCGAGTGTGTCGCGCCGTCGAGGAGGTCCAGAGCGTGAAGTCGGCAGCCAACTCGTCTCGGAGCGCGAGTGGCAGGTCGGTCATTTCGGCGAAACGGCTTGCACGGCCGGCGAACAACCACTTACGCACTTGGCCTACGCGATATTTGCCCTGGCCCCGCTGCTGAAACCAGGGGGCAAGTTGCGAGTCGATGGCGTCGAGCAGGTGTCGCACGGATTGCATGCCGGGGAAGAGATTGGAGGACTGCGCGAGGACCATCGCGAGGTGAACCACGCGACACCGAAGCGATGACGTTCGGTGGGAAGAATCTCCCGGCGATGGCTGGCATCGGGGCCTGGTCGTTTGCTTTCCTATCTTCGCCGCAACCCTTTGTGTCGGGGCGAAATGCGGTGAGCTATTGAAGCGAAGGAAGTGCGGAGGGCAGCCACGACCACAGGTAATAGGCGCGGGGTGAAGAAAGTTCGATGAGGGCGGCCAAGTCGTTGCGGTTGTGCTGCGCGGCGGCTTGCGCTTCGGTCCCAAGCAGTTCGCCGACGAAGGTGGGAGGGCGTTCGTACTTGACGCAACGCACCGAATTACGATCTTTCTTGGCGAGTGTTGCCGCGCAATCGATCGCCGCTTCGATGAAGCCAATTTTATCGACAAGCCCTTTCTCCACTGCTTGCTGAGCGGTGAAGATTTGGCCGGTTGCCACGGCGTCTAACGCTTTCTCATCGTTCTTGAATTTGGGTCTTCCCGTGGCGACAATTTCTTTAAATCCGCGGAAGCTCTCGTCGACGAGAGATTGCAGAATCTTACGTTCTTCGGAAGACATACGGCGGGTGGGGGAACCCATTTTCTTGAGCGGCCCACTGGAGATGGAGTCCTCGGAGATGCCGAGCAAATTCATTCCGTTCGAGAAATCGAAATGGGGAATGATGACGCCGATCGAGCCGGTCCAGGTCGTGGGTTCGGCGAAGATGGTGTCGGCTCGGTTGCCAACGGCCATTGCAATGTAGTATCCGCCGCTGGCGCACACGCTTCCCATGCTGACGACGACAGGCAGGTTTTGCCGCTCCTTCACCAGATCGCAAAGGTGGTGGTAGATGTAATCGCTGCCGGTTACGGTGCCGCCGGGCGAGTTAATCCGAAGTACGATGCCCACGATGCTCTTGTCCTCGCGCACACGCCGGATTTGCTGCATGGCAAAGCTATCTTCGCCTTCCAATATCGCGCCGCTGATTTCGATGATCGCGATCTTTTCGGGAGCGAATTGGGCCAGCGAATGATACTTTTCTTGCGGGCCGTCGCCTGGGCTGAAGTAGCTGCTGTAGTTGCTGTAAAGCCCGATGCTAAAAACAATCGACGCCACAAGCGCGGCCAGCAGCCACTTGCCGTACCGACCAAAAGCGCTCGACCGCTGCTGAATCACAATCTGAGGCGCGGGGCGTGGTTCGTCGGCAGACATGGAAGGCTCTCCGGGAAGGAAATATGCTAGCATCGAGTGCGGAAACCGGCCTTGATTCTATGCCAAACGGTTAGGGGGGGCTAGGCAAGGGCAATTCGCCGTGGCGGGCGGCTTGCCCGGCAAACGCATCCCGGTGAAGCACCGGTTTCACCCCCGGGCCGCCGCCTTTCCACCCCCTCTTCCCTTTCGGACAACTTCGCGTCTTTCGACACTGGGTTGCCAGAGACGGCATGAGGTCGTTAAAGTGGACGCATTCAATCCCAAAGGAGTGGTCGCGTGTTTGTTGCCGCATCGACAGATTGTTTCCCTGATTCATCACCTACCGAAGCGTTGGAGTTGTTGAGCGACCTGCAGTTCACGGCGGTTGAGTTTCCGTTGCGAGAGTCGGGCCGCGGGCTTAAGCCCTCGGAAGTTCACAGCGATCTGGAGCGTTCGGTCCGGTTCTGCCGCGATACGCACCGGCTGGATATTGCGGCGCTGAACCTCGAGCTAGCCCCTGGGCCGGCGTACTACGATCACTTCACCTCGTGCTGCAAGCTGGCGAAGACGATCAAGGTCGTGACGCTGGTCGTACCCTGTTCGGAACTGGGGACGCCGTTCAACGAAGAGATCGAACGGTTGCGAAAATTAGTGGAGATCGCCTCGCTCGAAAGTGCCGTCGTTGCGATGAAAACGACGATCGGCTGCATGTCGCAAGACCCCGATACCGCGGTCGTGCTGTGCGACAACGTAAAGGGCTTGCGGCTGGCACTCGACCCAAGCCACTACATTACGGGCCCCCACCAAGGCGGGCCGATCGATAAGGTCATCAAGTACGTGCAGCACGTTCACCTGCGCGATTCGACGCGGCAGAACCTGCACGTGCGCGTCGGCCAAGGAGAAGTGGATTACGGAAAACTGATTCAACAACTCGAAAAGGTGGGTTACGACCGCGCCTTGTGTGTCGAGATGCCGCCGTTCGAAGGGTTCGACCACCGGGCTGAGATGCGCAAGATGCGGCTGCTGCTGGAAAGCCTGTTGTAGAGGATCGTGGAATTCCTGCCGGTTGCTGCCATCCTGCCCACCAGCTCTTCCAGAACCGCTCCTTTGTTGCATTTGGAATTAGCGCCGTGCCTAGCGAATCGTTGATCGAGAAGTGCTGCTTGATCGCCAACCCGGCGACGGGCAATGCCACACAGTACCTCGTGGAACAGGCATTCGAGCGAGGTGATTTCGACTGGCGATTCATGACGTTCGAGGTCGAGCCGGCCCTGCTCGGCGATGCCATGCGAGGAATCCGGGCCCTTGGGTTCCACGGCGTGAAGATCGGCGATCCGTTTCAAACCAGCGTGGCCGAGCATGTAGACGAGCAAACCGAAACGGCCCGGCAAAGCGGTTCGATCAACTGCATTCGTTGCACCGATGGCCGGCTCGTGGGCGACGACACCACGGTGGCGGCCTTTGCGGCGCTGGTTCGCCAGGGGTTGGATCCGGTCGGTAAACAGGCGACCGTGCTTGGCTCGGGGCGCATGGCTCGCGTGATAGCGATTGCGTTGGCCAACGCGGGTTGTTCGCAAGTTACCATTGCCGCGCGGAATAGCTCCGCGGGGCAGCAGTTGGTCGAAACCTTGCGCCAAGTGTTTCCCGGCACAAGTTCGTTTAATTTCCTTCCCCTCGGCGGCACGGGGATCGTGGACGCGGATTCGGCACTGTTGGTCAATGCCACATCGCTCGGCTCGACGAAGCCCGAAGCTAAGCTCGCCTTCGATACGGCCGCGCTGGGGCCGAAGCTCGTGGTGGCCGAACTGGCCTACAACACGGCCCGCACCTGGCTCACCACCCAAGCCGCTCAGAAGGGCTGCCGGATCATCGACGGGCTTTCGTTGTATGTGGAGCAAACCGCCCTCGCCTTGAAGGCGTGGACCGGCACCATGCCCGATACGGTCGCCATGCGCGAGGCGGCTGAGGAATTCTTGGGGTTGTAAAGTCGCAACGCAAAGCGAGCATGGCAACGGGGTTGTTCATCACCGGAACGGGAACGGGAGTCGGCAAGACCTACGTCGCCATCCTGATCGCCCGTGCGTTACGCGAGGCTGGCGCGCGTGTGGGCGTGTTCAAGCCCGTGGCCAGCGGCTGCGAAGAACAGGCGGGCGAGTTGGTGTCGCCCGATGCCCTCGCACTTTGGCAAGCGGCTGGGCAACCGGGTACGCTCGATCAGGTGTGCCCGCAGCGGTTCGCCGCGCCACTGGCACCTCACTTGTCGGCACGAGCCGACGGGCGGCGTGTCAACGCACAGCAACTACGCACAGGGCTCGATTATTGGCGGAATGAATTCGACTTCGTGCTCGTCGAAGGGGCGGGCGGCCTGATGTCGCCAATCAGCGACGACGATTACAACGCCGATCTGGCGGAGGAGTTCGGCTTTCCACTCGTCGTGGTGGCTGCGAATGAACTGGGGACGATCAACGCCACGCTACAAACCCTCATCACAGCGGCAACCTACCGCGAAGGCCTGAACGTGGCCGGCGTGGTGCTCAATTTGCCGCGCCTGCTTTCCGGAGACCCAAGCGTCGATAGCAATGCGGATGAGCTGGCTCGCCGATGCATGCCGCCGCTCTTAGCAGTCGTTGAACACGGCGGCGGGTTCGATCGCCCCGTGGATTGGCAACACCTCACATAACCGAGCCGTCTCGGCTCGCTCCGTCCGTTCTCGTATCCTCTCGGCAGGCTAAAATCGGCGGTCAGGCACAAGAATCGGGTATTGCAATGCCGCCCAGCCGATACGGCCGGGCTTCATGTGACCCGGCCAAGATAAACGGGCCTTGGGGCCGGTCAGGTTGCACCGAGACTCGCTTCAAGCAGCGGTTGGCGGCGTTCGGCCAGAGTGGTATCTAGGTTGAGGGTGAGCGTCGTGCACCAACGACCGTCCTGCCCGGCACGAATGACCCAGTGTGGCTCGACGACGACCGATTGGTGAACCAGTTCGAAGCCGGCTTCCGATTGGCTGACGGTTTCGATGGGGAAGGTCCAGAGGTTCATGGGGCGGTCGCTGCTCAGTTGCACGTCGATGCCGAGCCATTCATCCACAAGGCCCAAGTAATCGACCGACTCCAGATCGAGTCGTGAGCCAAGGTGGCCGAGCGATTTGCGGTTGGAATCGAGGAAGTAGCGATCGTCGCAGCCGGCGGGGAGGCCGGCGAAGTTGAACTCGATACCGAAGTGGATCGGCTCGCCGGGGGGCAGCCCTTCCAACAGGTACGCGATTTCGAGAGAGTGGCCTCCCGCTTCGAGCGTAAGCCCCTTCGTGATGCGCACGGGCCGCCCGGCGACGTTGCCGCCACGAGTAAGCTGCAACTGCATGCGATCGGGGTTGCGTCGCAAGCGAGCTTCGTAAGGGGCCACCACGAAATCGCCGCATTCGTCGTACCGATCGTTGGCAACAGCCTCGGCCGACACGTTGGGGTCGTAGAAGTGGTCGATCAAACTCTTGCGGCGGTGCCGGTCGAACTGCAATCGTTGATCGAGGTCTTTTTGCTTGAAAACGACGCGATCGTGGATGCTGGCCACATCGCTCGCGGATTCGCGTTCGCCGCCACGGACGGCGTCGTGATACGCTTCTTCGCGGCGAGTGAGCGTCGCCAACAAGTTGTGGCAAATCGTTCGAACATCCAACTCATACAAGTGGCCACCATGCGACGGCGCCACCAACGCAACCAGTCGGTTGCTGGCCAGTCGCACTTCGGGCCGAGCGTCGAAGTTGTAATCATCGCTCGTCAGTTCGACCCAAGTTCTGTCCCCCTCCGCCAACCCGCGACCTTGGGCCGCGTCGAGCAGGTTGTCGGCGGCAATGAGATGCTGAAAAACGGCGTTGCGAAGGTGAGGCAAGTAGGCCCCGCCGAACGCGCCATGCCAGTAGCCGCAGTTGCATTGGCCACGGTACAGCTCGGTACGCGCCTGGTCGAGGAGCGGCGAGGAGTCGATTGCATGGCCGGTGGGGGCATGGTCGCATCTATGATCATGCCGCGCGAGGCCGTTGCCGTTCGTGGCTTGTTGGCAAATGTCCTTAGATCGGGTGAGTTCTTGCAGGCGGCGGCTCACCATCTGCATTCGGGAGTACATTTCGTTCGTTTCCGGATACTTCACTTTGAAATTGCGCCAGTATCCGCCGCGAACGTACGGGGCGATTTCATGCCAACGCCCTTCGTGTTCCCAATGATGCTTAACGTGGATGAATTGCTTGAGCCGCTCGACCGGCAGCGCCCACTCGGTCATTTCGCGGTAGCTGCCTTCGGGAATGTACACTTTGCCAAGGGGCGGCACCTGTTCGAGCGCCTCGCTGGGCGTTAAAACGCTGAGCCAACTGCGGTTATCAATCAAGGCATCGAAAAATCGACGGAGCCAGCCGCGATCGTAAACATGTTCCTTGGTGCCGGGCCAAGAGCCGAACTTTTCGCCGTCATCCCCAAAGACGACGACGGCCCCCGGTTGTTGTTCGGCGATGGGGCGCAAGTATTCGATCGTTTCGTGGGGTTCGCGGAATGGAATCGTATACCGCAACCGCTCGCTGCCAGGAAATACGGCGAGTACGTTGCCATCGTCTTCTGTGATGTAGTAACCGTGAAGTTCATCCGCGGCGAGGCCAGCGTTCTTGAAGTGGAAGTCATCGAGCAACGTGTACTTAACGCCAGCGCGGACAAGATCGGTCGTGAGCGATTGCTCCCACACCCGCTCCGGTATCCACATGCCCTGTACGGGCGTGGAGAAGCGATCGGCAAGCCACTCGGCGTAGCGGGAAATTTGCCCCACGCGATCACAGGCCGGGATCATCGGCAGGATGGCTTCGTAATACGCGCCGCCGACGATCTCCAGCCGACCGGCCGCCACCAGCGCCGCCAATCGGTCGAGATACTCTGGGTGCCGCGCCGCAAGCCACTCCATGAGCGAACCACTCGTGTGAAGCGCGATCGGCAGCCCCGTGTACTGCTCGAATACATCGAGAAATGGCCGGTAGCTATCCTCGTACGCGGTTTCGAACACACCATCGAAGTTGCCGATCGGCTGATGGTTGTGCAAGACGATGACTAATCGAAGATTCGGACTCATGGAATCAACGGCTTCGCGACCTTAGCCGGCCAACTTATTCGTTTCTGGAAAAAAAACCGGAATCCGGCAACGTCGTGTCATGTGACAAAAGGGTGGCCTGTAAACCACCGATCCTACCGTAAGGTTGCAGGATAAGTCTATGCAGACTAACCGCTGAGATCGACAGAAAAGGCATTTCATGCCTGTTCGCTGAACCAAGAACAACGAGCGGCCTTTGCCGACACCATCCAGTTTACCGAATCGGCAGGCTTTGGCGGGGGGCCAGATCGCTCAATCGCCACGCAACAGTTTGGCGGCCGATTCGGGGGACACGGGGTTGATGTGAACGCCGGTCGCAATTTCCAAACCGGCCAACGAATTCACGCGCGGCAACAGCTCGATTCGCCAATGAAATACCGCTTCCTCGCCGACGGGGGCCGTACGCAGCAGCATGTTGTACTGCACGTGCGGGGCCACCGTTTCCATTTGTGCCACGAGGTGCCAAACAGCAGTTGCAACCTGGCCCAGTTGCAGCGAGCCTTGCTCTTCAAACGTAGCTTCATGGCGAGTGGGCATCAGCCACACTTCATAAGGTTGCAAACTGGCGTACGGGCAGAAAGCCACTAGGTTGCTGGCGGTGTTGTTGAAGACAATTCGATCACCCGCGGCAAGCTCTTGTTCGATGAGCGCGCAGTAAGCGCATTTTCGATGCGCTCTCAGGTGGTCGGCGGCGCGGCTCAGTTCGGCGGCTACACTTGCCGGCACAAATGGCAGCGCCATGAGCTGGCTATGGGCGTGGGCCAACGAAGCACCGGCGCGGGGCCCTTGATTCTTGAACACCAACGCGTAGCGAATTGGCTCTGCCGCCCGCCAGAACCGCAGGCGGTTGGCGTAGGCTTCCCATACCAACGGAAGTTGCGTCCCGGAAAGGTCTGCTAGCCGCTCCGCATGCGAGGGGCATTCGATGATCACCTCGTGGGCACCGGCGATCGGGTTCTCCGATGCGAAGCCGCCTGGTGGTGGATCGCCCTGGCTCCAGGTTGAAACCGCGGGGAAAGCGTTCGGCACGACACGGACAAGCCACTCCCCGCCTTCGTTGCGGTGCTCATACACGGCGGGCGGAGTCGCGGCTTCGTTGCCTGCGCAAAACGGGCAAGGCCCCGTCGCCCGCCTAGTTGGAGAACATTCGCTGGCTCGGTCTTCTAAGTCTGAAAAATCGCTCGGGCGTTGCGCGCGACTCTCGGCCACGAGAATGGATCGCCCCGTTAGCCAATCTGTGCGAAGCTCGGGCATCCTTAACCGCAGACAAGATTCTCGGCACAAGTGAGCGTGCGTTGGTAAAGCCGAGTGTACTCGCGGGCGCTATGGTTCCACGACCAATCTTGCTGCATGCCCGTGCGAATCAGTTGCTCCCACAAGGGGCGATCGTCGTAAGCACGGCAGGCGCGTTCGAGTGCGTCGGCCAACGCGGTGGCATTGTAGGTATCGAAGCTAAACCCGTTCGCGGTGCCGATCAAGCGAGTGTGCTCGGTGAGGTTGGTAATCGTATCGGCCAGGCCCCCGGTGGCATGCACGATGGGCACCGTGCCGTACTTGAGGCTGTAGAGCTGGTTCAGCCCGCACGGCTCGTATCGGCTTGGCATGAGAAACATATCGGCCCCGGCCTCGATGCGGTGCGCCAGTTCATTCGAAAAGCCGAGCCGAACGGCCACCTTGGTCGGGTGCTGCTGAGCCAAGCGGGCAAACAGTTCGTGGTACTGCTGCTCGCCGGTACCCAGGATGACCCACTGGGCGGGCGACTGTGCAACCCAGGTTGGAATGAGTTGGGCAACGAGATCAAACCCCTTCTGATCGGCCAGCCGCCCAACCATTGCGATCAGCGGCGAGGCAGGATCCTGTGGCAGCGACATCTCCCGTTGCAAGGCGGATTTGCACTCGCGTTTCCCTTCGGCAAAGTTGTGTACCCCGTAGTTAAGCCCGCCGTAAGCCGTAAGATGCGGATCGGTTTCAGGGTTCCACTCGTGGTAATCGACCCCGTTGATGATGCCGCTAAGTTCGTTGCGACGATGTTGCAAAATGCCTTCCAATCCACAGCCCAACGGCGAGGATTGAATTTCCTGGGCGTAGCGTGGGCTGACCGTCGTGAGTACGTCCGCAAACGCGATTCCGCTCTTCAGAAAACTCAGGTTGCCGAAGAATTCCATCTGCCTCCAGTTGAAATACTTCCAATCGATGCCCGTGAGTTCCATGTCCCAGTGCCAAAAGTTGCCCTGGTAGGCAATGTTGTGGATCGTTAGCAAGCTGCGGATGGAATCGTAGGGGGGCACGCCGGCCAATTCGGTTTTCAAGTAAGCAGGCACAAGCCCCGATGTCCAATCGTGGCAGTGTACCAACTCGGTGCCCAGGTTGAGGAGTTTGATCGCATCTAACGCCGCGCGGCAGAAGAAAACGAAACGTTCGCAGTTATCTTTGTAGTCGTGGCCGTTCTCGCGGTACAGTTCCGGCCGGTCGTAGTAGTGGGGCTGATGGACAAGATACACGGGCACTTGGTCGCCGGGCAACGAACTACGCAGCAACGTACCCGCCATGAGCTTTCGGCCGATTGGAATCTCGAAACGAATCCCCGTGGGCTCGATCGGTCGGCCAGAGTTCAACGCTTGCCGAAACGCGGGGAGAATCACGACCGGTTCATGACCCTGCCGGGCGAGTTCTTGGGGCAAGCTGCCGCACACATCGCCAAGCCCGCCCGTCTTGCAGAAAGGTACTACCTCGGTTGTGGTGAAAAGGATTTTCACGCCAGGAACCCCTTGGAAGCGGGCCGCTCGGCAACGGCGCGGCTAGTTGGCCCGGCCGATTCCGCCGGAGATTAAACGTAACACACTTTACGAGATCGGTATAGTTTACCTCATCGGGTGAGCACAAATCATAAGCCCTTCCCAACCGGTAGATTCGTTACGGGTATCATCCCAAAATCCCGGCGATACCATCGCCGGCTTTATGGGGGAAACGGCGATACCATCGCCGGCTTTGTTTGATAAAGCCGGCGATGGTATCGCCGGTATCGGCATTACGTTCCCTTCACCACCGCGGCGATGGCTTCGCAAAGCCGGCCAACGTTTTGTTCGGTAATTCCCGCGACGTTGATTCGGCCCGAACCAACGATGTAAATGGCATACTTCTGCTTCAACGCCTCGACCTGCTCGGGCGTAAGGCCGGAAAACGAGAACATGCCGCGCTGGCGCGTAATGAACGAGTAATCGCCCGGCACCCCCTTGGCTTGAAGTGTCTTCACGAAAAGAGATCGCATGCCATGAATGCGGTCGCGCATTTGAGCGACTTCCTCTTCCCACATACACCGTAGCTCGGCATTGCCGAGCACGGTGGTGACGAGTTCGGCGCCGTGGGCGGGTGGGTTCGAATAGTTCGTCCGAATGCAAACCTTGATTTGGCTCTGCACGGTGTCGATCGTGGCTTTGTCTTTGGCTACCAGGGTCAGCGCGCCGACACGTTCACAATACAGGCCGAAGTTCTTCGAAAACGAACTGCAAACGATCAGCTCGGCACCGGGACGGCACAGCGCGCGAAGACCAACACAATCGTCTTCGATGCCATCGGCGAACCCTTGGTACGCAAAATCCAGGAAGGGCAAGAGACCGCGATCGTGGATGGCGTCGGCCAGTCTCTGCCATTGGTCGGGCGTGGGGTCGATGCCGCTCGGATTGTGGCAGCAGCCATGCAGCATGATGACATCGCCGGCGGGCATCTGCTGGATGGCGGCGAGGGCCTCGTCGAAAGCAAGACCGTTGGTCTTGGCATCGAAGTACGTGTAGCTCTTGGTGGGAACACCCGCGGCGGCGAATATCTGCGGGTGGTTGGGCCAGGTGGGCTGGGTTAACCACACCGTGGCTTTGGGCAGTTGTTGGCGGATGAAATCGGCCGCCACACGCAAGCTGCCAGTGCCCCCCGGCGTGTGCGAGGTGGCCGCCCGCCCCGAGACAACGACTTCGTGCCCCGCGCCGAACATGAGTTGCTGCACGGCCGCGGCGTAGGCGGGCGAACCGGGGATTGGCAAGTACGACATCGTCTTCTGC
This sequence comes from Pirellulales bacterium, assembly GCA_020849945.1. Classification (GTDB taxonomy): domain Bacteria; phylum Planctomycetota; class Planctomycetia; order Pirellulales; family Lacipirellulaceae; genus JABDGM01. Next base: position 13,878 of record JADZFK010000077.1, read on the forward strand.
CGTTCGAGCACGAGTTGCCCAGCCCGACGCACCGACTCCAAGATCGGCGTCTTACCCGTGCTATCTTGGTAAACGCCGACGCTCAGGTTGATCTTGTTCGGGCTGGGGTCCTCGCGGAACGATTCCGTGAGTCCCAAGATCGCATCGCGCGGTGCCGGTTGAATCTGCTCGAACATGAAGTGCCTTTCTAGTAACAATGAACCGAAGCTTTGTAATCTAAAATACCCACGATGCCATCCATCGCCGGGGAAATCCATGTTGTGGAATCTTCAAGAGTGTACTCATCACGCTCCGCGTGATGTATCCCTCAATTCCCGCACCCCGCGGCCTGACCACGGCAACTTGACTTGGCTGCGCCATCCGTGGGACAATCATAAGAGCCGCCGAGTTCGGTTCCTAGTGGCCTCGTGTGCCCCCGCCTGCAACCTTTGGGGCGGCGGTTCTTACCTGCCTGCCCCCCTCCCCGTGCCTGTTGGTTGTTATGCCGAATTCTCCCCGCGTTGGCTTGTGGATCATTGGCGCTCGGGGCGGCGTGGCGGCCTCGGCATCGCTCGGCCTGCTCGCCTTGCAGAACCAGTGGACCGAGTCGGTCGGGTTGGTCAGTTCGCTCCCCCAGTTTTCCCGCCTCGATCTTGTGCCCTGGGACGCCATGATGGTGGGAGGCCACGAAATCCGGGAAGGTTCCGTGGCCGAATCGCTCGACCGGCTACATGCCGAAAGCCGCGTTTTTGAAAGCTCGCTCATCGAGCGATGCCGTGGCGAGCTCGGAGCGATCGACGGCCGAATCCGCCCCGGTACGCTCGCAAACTGCGGGCCGACCATCTCTGGGCTGGCCACCTCCCCGCTAGCCCCGTTTGCGGGCGAAACGGCTCGGGCCACCATCGAACGACTTCAAACCGACTTGCGGTCGTTCGAGCGCGAAACCGGTGTTGATCAAGTCGTGGTGGTCAACCTGGCGTCTACCGAACCTGCCGACGCAAACTTGACGCTGCCCGAGCAATGGTCCGACCTGGCTCGCCAACTCGAAAGCAGCACACTGGGCAAGTTGCCGGCCAGTTCGTTGTATGCCATCGCCGCACTCGAACTGGGGATGCCGTACATTAACTTCACGCCATCGCTGGGTGCGTCACCGCCAGCTATTCAGGAACTGGCCGTACAACAGGGCACGTGCCACGCCGGCCAAGATGGCAAAACCGGCGAGACGTTGCTCAAAAGTGTGCTGGCCCCGATGTTTGCCGCCCGCCATTTGGAGGTTTTGAGCTGGGTTGGCCACAACATTTTCGGAAACCTCGATGGCCTCGTGCTCGATGATCCCACCAACAAAGCCGCCAAGGTTAAGAACAAGGACCAACTCGTCCGCGGCATTTTGGGCTACGACCCGCAGACGCTCGTTTCGATCGAGTATATCCGTAGCCTCGGCGATTGGAAAACGGCCTGGGATCACATCCACTTCAAAGGCTTCATGGGCACGCCGATGACGCTGCAACTTACGTGGCAAGGCTGCGATTCGTTGTTGGCCGCCCCACTCGTGCTCGACCTCGCGCGGTTCGTCGAACTCTCGCACCGCAAGGGCGAGGTCGGCGTTCTCGGCCACTTGGGCAGCTTCTTCAAACGGCCACTCGGCCTGCAAGAGCACGACTTTGGCAAGCAATTCGCA
>JADZFK010000078.1 GCA_020849945.1 Pirellulales bacterium
CTTTGGGCGGGTCAACGGGCGTCTCGGTGCAAAAAGTCGTTGCCGGTGTCGTTACGCAGATCACTCATGATCCCGCGGCTATCCTCAATACAAACATGTTTGATACGCGCCAGGCACTCAACCTAAAGGTTGCGGTATCTGGTACCAATTACGAAGTCTTCTTGGACAATACTTCGATCGCCACGGGAAGTGATGCTAGTTTGGCAGCGGGGAAAATCGGCGTTCAATCGTGGGCACAAGCCTATTACAGCTCGACGAAGACACCTCCCTGGGGCACTGAGGTCGAATCGGTCTCGGTAACACAAGGTGCCAATACGCTCTACCAACACACCTTCAATTCGCGGCCCATGGCCTGGCGACAACTCTATATGCGTAACCCGACCGGAGACCTTGCGACCGCTGGTCCCCCTTTCCCTGGTCCCGGTTCGGGTCTAACCGCCGATGACCTTGGCAACTTCGGCAACGTTGTTGGAAAACCCTGGATTTTCCAACATCACAATGGTTATGTGAATGCGACTAGCGGCGCCGGTAACGCCGACTTCATTGGCCCTGCTGTTGTGGTTGATGAACCGGGCAGCGCTGCACTCACCAATTACGAATTCCGCACACGCATCGGTGCCGGTGACAACGACGGCTTGGGCGTTCTCTTCCGCGTCCAAGATAACGACAACTACTATCGAGTTACCTTTACAAACGAAGCAACTGGCGCTGGCGACACGCGTTCTCCCCAAGGCATGTCCATACAGAAGTTCCGCAATGGCGTGTGGTCGGAGTTATATCGTGAAACTACGCCAACATTCCTCTACAGTGTTAACACCGTTGGCGCGACTCCTGATGACGCCGGTTATCAGGCGTTCGATCTGTCCGTCCGCGTTGTTGGCGACAAGATTAAAGTCGCCGCCAAAGATCACAACAACGTTGTCTACACGTATCCGATCATCCAAGATTCCAGCGATCCGATCTTGTCCGGATCGGTCGGCCTCCATACCTGGGGCACTACCGAGGTTTACTACATGGGCTACGGCGGCCAGAACGGCCCCTTGGTTCAAGCCGCTTCGTCTCTCAACGATGTTAGCTTGGTTGTCGACCGCTCCACGGGTAATATCTCCATCGTTAACAACGACTTGGGCGGTGTGGCCATTAAAGGCGTCAGCATCACTTCCAACGGCGGTGCGATGAAGCCGGCCAGTTGGACTTCCATCGCCGATGCGTACGATGAACCCCCCGGCAACGGCTCGGTGGATCCCGATGATCCCTGGACCGAGACCTCCGCGACCGTCTTCGACTTGAGTGAAGCCGAACTTTCTGGCGGCAACGGCGGCACCTTGGCTGGCAGCGGTACGATCAATCTCGGCAACGCCTGGACCAAATCGCGCATTGAAGACGTGAGCGCCGTTCTTACGTTGGCCGATGGCACCTTCGAGTTCATGACCGTTCAGTTCATCAATGGACCGAACGGCGGTTCGTATCAGCGAAGCGACCTCAACGCCGATGGTTCCGTCACACTCAACGATTGGCTCTTGTTCTATCCCAATATGCTCACCAACATGAGCAGCCTGTCCATTGTTGAGCAAGTTCTGGCAGGCGATCTGGACCTGGATGGTGACAATGACGTGGAAGATTTCGCTTTATTCAAAGCAGATTACGACGCCGTCAACGGTGCCGGTGCCTTCGTGGCTATGCTCTCAGCAGTGCCCGAACCAACGACCCTGCTACTCGTGGTTATGGGGATATTAGGCATTAGCTTCGGTAGATTTCGTGGCACGCAGAAAAGGCTGCCGATCGTAGGCGCGGCTTCCGTACTGGCGTTGGCCATTTGTACTGAACGTGCGGCCATCGCCGTCCCCGTGGACCTTTCGACATTCACAATGGAAGCCTATCCCATTGCGGGCAATTTTCCCGCAGCGTCTTGGACGCTGACCCCTTCCACGGCAACGGCGTTTTCCAACGGGGATGGCTCCGTGGCCTACTCGACAGATAGCCCCTTAAATAAAAGGTATATCGGTCGCCTTAACGCCGGTGCCGACGATGATGTGGTTGGATTTGTCCTCGGGTTCGATCCCGGCGATGCCCAGATCGGTTCCTCCGCCGATTATCTCTTGATTGATTGGAAGGGCGTCACCCAATCATACGATTTCACCGATCAAGGTGCCATCAACTACCATCACGATAAGACACCGAGTGGCAGCATGCCGATCGGGCTCGCCATTTCGCGCGTGACCGGCAGCCCCACCGGTGACGAAATGTGGCAACACGCCGACCTTCCTGAAAATGATACCGGCGGCGTTGTGCAACTTGCTCGCGGCACCACCCTCGGCTCTACCTCTTACAATCGCTCGGGCGGTTATCACATTTTTGACATCAGTTATACTGCTACGAACGTAAAGGTCAGCATCGACGGGGTTGAACAAATCAATCTTAACGGTTCGTTTCCCGATGGAAGATTCGGCCTTTACGCCGCCTATCAAGGACCGGGTGAGCCTTCGTTCTCGAATATCGAAGTTGTGCCGGCCACCGGGTTTGCAGGCTTGTCGGTTACCGTCGATCAAGGCACCGGAGAAATCCGCTTGCTGAACACGGGCACCGAAGCCGTCGCGCTCGATTACTACCAAATTGATTCGGCCGCCGGTTCACTCAATGTCGGCAATTGGTCGAGCCTGAGCGACCAAGGATTCCAATCGACAGGTGGTGGCGGCCCCGGCGAAAGCTGGGATGAAGCCGGTGGGTCCTCCAACAACGCGATGGCCGAGGTCTATTTGACATCCACCCCAGCCTTCGCGGGGAACACTTCCGTGGGCTTGGGCAACATCTTCAACAATGTGATGAATGCCCACGATCTTGTCGTTAACTACCGGCTTTCCTCCGGATTGGTCGTTCCCGCCCCAATTACATATATCGGCACGCCTCCGGGTGTCCCCGGCGATTACAACGACAACGGCGTTGTCGATTCCGCCGATTACGTGTTGTGGCGCAAGGGTGGCCCGCTGCAAAACGAGGTCGCCACGTTCGGCTCGACCACTCCCGAGGACTACACCGAGTGGCGGGCCCGGTTCGGAAATACTTCCGGCAGCGGTTCCTCGTTGGCGGGTGGGCAAGGCGTTCCCGAGCCTGCCTTATGGTCTCTGATGTTCAGTACGATCGCGGCCAGCCTGGTTTGCCGCCGGTCGAGGTTTGGCCGATAGGACCCCGGCCGCGTTGTTCGTGGAAGCGCTTCGCACCGCTGGAATGCGGTGTGCGGCGGTAGGTGTGGAATTGCAGACTGGAGTTGAAGCCGTGGAGAGTGTTCCTCGTTGGTTCGCGGTTGCGCTATTACGTTTTGTGGTAGCGCTGCTGCCGGCGCTCGTTCCGATCTCGGAACGAGCATGGGGCTGTGGTAATTGCGCATGTTGCCGGATCGATCCGCTGGAGAATCCTGGGACCCCGATCGGTCCGTACATCTATGGCGAGAACCCGCTGGACAACGGAACGTACGAGGTCGGGCAACAAGCGCCCGCCCCGGGCGGTGTGGGCAGCACCGTCATACCAATCGAGCCCGGCTCCTGGTCGCTTGTCGTTATGCCCGATACGCAATTGTATTCGCAAACCTATCCCCAGCACTTCAACACTCAAACGCAGTGGATTAAAGACAACGCCGCCGCGCTCAATATCAAGTATGCTTTGCACGAGGGTGATATCGTCAACGTCGCGGCCGATACGGCCCAGTGGACCAACGCCCGCAACGCGCTCGATACATTGAATGGGTTTGTGCCGTACGCTTTGGCCCCCGGCAACCACGACTACGGCGGCCAAGGCAACAATCGTACAACGCTCTTTGATAACGGCGTCGTCGGCCAAAACTATTTTGGCGTCGGGACGCCCTATGCCTCGCAGCCTTCGATCGGCGGGTTCTACCAGGCCGATGGCCCTAACAAGACTGATAACTCGTGGCACACCTTCAACGCCAATGGCCAAGATTGGATTGTCGTCACGCTCGAATGGGGCCCGCGCGATGCCGTGCTGCAATGGGCCGACCAAGTGCTGACCGATCATCCCAACCACAATGGCATCGTCGTCACCCATGCCTACATGTATTACGACGACACCATCTACGATTGGGCCACGAAAGGCACCAGCCAAAGTTGGAACCCGCACGCTTACGGCATCGAGAGCTTGCCCGGCGGCGTGAACGATGGCCAGGAAATTTGGGATGGGCTCGTCAAGAAACACGAGAATATGAAGTTTGTGTTTAACGGCCACGTACTTGGCGATGGCACCGGCAAGCGAGCCACCCTAGGGGATAACGGCAACGTCGTCCACCAAATGCTGGCCAACTATCAGTTCAATACCCAGGGTGGCCAGGGCGATATGCGCGTCCTCGAATTCAAAGCCGATGGCGAAACCGTTGTCGTTCGAACTTATTCTCCCTCGCTCGATCGCTACAACACCGCGGCCGACCAGCAGTTCACGCTCAACATGAACAGCACGATTATTCCGGGGCCGCCACCCATCGGCCACGCCGTGGCGGGCAACATGATCGCCACGGGCCCGACCGACCCTTCTACCAATACGGTCGACTCGGTTACGGTGCCGCAGTTCTCGGCGCCAGGAGTTGGCACAGGCCAACTCAATCGTGGCGATTTTCAGCCCACGATCGGCGGTGGCGCGGTTACTTATACCCAAGGAATCATGCTCGCTTCGATCTCGCAACATTCGCGGGCCGATTTTGAGGTCAGCCCCGGCGTGCCGCGGCGGGCTTCGGTCGAAGTCGGTCGCAATCCTTACGGCGACGGCAATCTCTCGCTCTCCATCATGGAAGCGGGCGGCTCGCCTGTTGCCTCGTCCAACGAGGTCAACTTCAACACTTCAATCGCCTGGTTTCCGTTCAGCACGGGCTTCCGCGGCGCTCATGTAGATGCCAACGGGACGGTTTCGTTATCGGCCGCCAACGGCGTTTCGCAAGCCATGGTTTCTCACCCGGCTACCGGGCGATACACGGTTAATTTGGGCGTCAATTCCCTTACCGATGGCATGCTCTTCACGATCGGCAACAACAACGAGAATATCCTAGTTCAAACGGGCCCCGCCGCCGATGGCTCGAATTGGGATATTCGGGTCGCACCCAATTCCGCCAATCACGGCGCCACCGGTTCCGACAAAGATTGGAGTTTCCTTTACCTTCCCTATGCCACGCCCGATCTCGTCGGCGGCTACTTCGATGGATTCACCACCTCGCACATCGGGTCGGCAGGAAGTTTCACGATGGCCAAGACAGCAACCGGCCAGTACGAATTAACCATTCCTGGCCAAACGCCCGATACCGGCATGCTCATACTTTCGGTCGCATACGAAGCAACCGCCAGCGGCGTAACGGCACCCGATGATAACGTGTTGACCTATGGCACGGGTACGGGGGGGAAGTTCACGATCAATTCCTATGACCTGCCGAATCTCAATTTTCAAGATACCAAGTTCGTGTGGGCTTTCGTCAGCTTTGCCGATCCGCTCGAACCTTACGTTATACCGGGCGATTACAATCGAGATGCCCTCGTCGACAACGTCGATTACCAGGTTTGGCGTTCTCAATACGGCGAAACCACGGGCTGGCTCTCGGCCGATGGCAACGGCGATGGCATCGTCGATACGGCCGACTACGTCTTCTGGCGGAAGCATTTGGCCGGCGGTCCGGGCTCGGGCACCGGTGCCGCTGCCGTGATTCCCGAGCCTATGGCCTTGGCGCTCGTGGCACTGGCTCTTACCCTGGCTCCGGCAAGCATTCGCCATCGGCATCGCTTGCGCAAAAGGTAATTCAACCCCGGGCTCTACTGTGTACGATCGGCTTTCAAATCGCGAAGGGCTTGCGCGCGCTGCCGCCACTTGCGGCAACCCGCGTTGTTTCCAAATAGCCTGGCTGCTGGCCGCGTGGCTCCTCGCCGTGTCGGCAAACGCTCACCAAAAATGGCTCTGGCCGAATCGCTTCGAGGCCGAAAAAGGGCCTGTGCAACTTTCCTTCGATGTCTCCTGGAGCGATCGGCCATTCACGGCCGAAGATGGCGTCGGCGACAAGCCGCTGAACATTGTGGATTCCCGCGGACGTTCCACTTCGCCCGAACGCACCTTCGTCGGCAAAACAAAATCGACCGCCGAGTGTGAACTCTCGCAGCCAGGCACGTATCGGCTTGAATCTATCGACCCGCTCGCGTACTGGTCGAAGGTCGAAACCGATGGCCAAACGAAATGGCTCAAGCTCGGAAAGGACGAACTCGGCGATAAGAAATCGCTTCGCTCCGACCTGTACTGGAGCAAGGCGATTGCCTACGTCACGCTTGGTGAACCAACCCCATCGCCCGGCTTGGATACCGACCCGCTGAGCATCGCGACCTCGCTACATCCTAACGCGATCGAAGCGGGCCAGCCGCTAACGGTTACCGTTCGCACCTATGGCAGCCCGCTGCCAGCGGCCAAGGTATCGGTGTTCCACCAGAGCAGCGAAGGCCACGAACCTCTTTACTCCGCAGCGTGCAACCAGGCGGGCCAGGGGGAGCTCAAGCTCGACATGCCCGGCATGTACCTCCTGGCCTGCGAGCACGAACAAAAGGTGACCGACGACCCCAAGGCCGACCTCCATTCGTTCAACGTTTATCTCACCCTGCTGGCTCGCCCCAATACCGCGGCCAAGTAGCCCGCCGATAAGCCGATCCCCAAACGCGGCCTGCAACCCTACCACGTGGCACAGACTTCAGCCCGCGTAACCTGCTGTGCGAGTACTACATCACAGGCTGAAGTCCGTGCCACGACAAGCACGCGATACCTCTACCCAGATTCCGCCGGCGACGGCCAATCGTTTGATGGCAACTTCCCGAATCGCCTCGGGCAACCTCTTACGGTCTCGTTTGGTTCCACTGGCGTAGGGCCTCGTAGCTTGCGACGGCCACCGCATTCGATAGGTTGAGGCTGCGGACTTCTGATCTTGTAGGAATGCGAAGAAGCGATTCGACGTGGTCGGTGAGCAAGGCCTCGGGCAGGCCGGACGACTCACTGCCGAACACGAGCACGTCGCCGGGGTGGAAGGTGGCGGAGAGGTAGTCTTGCTTCGCCTTCTTCGAGAAGAACCAGTAGCGGTGGCCAGCAAGTGCGGCCGCAAGTTCGGTCCAATCGTCTACGACCTGCCAGGCAAGGTGCTGCCAATAATCAAGCCCAGCGCGGCGAAGATAGTAGTCATCCACGCGAAAGCCCAATGGCCGCACCAGCCACAACTTGGCCCCCACCGCCACGCAAGTTCGACCGACACTGCCAGTATTGTACGGTATCTCGGGCTGGTAAAGCACAACATGAAACCGCGGTTCGTAACTTGCCAATGCGAAACTCATCGAAACAGGAATTCCTTGGGACTAGAACATAGGGGCAGGAATAGCGATACTAACTCCTAGCCCCATCCGCAATCCGCAATCCGTCATTCCCCCACACACCCTTCCCCGCTTCATTCTCGCAGAAAGGCACCCGCATGAGTATTGGTTTTGGCATCGTTGGTTGTGGCATGATTAGCACTTTCCACGCGAAGGCCATTGCCGACGTGAAGGGGACGAAGCTGGTGGCTTGTTTCGATACGTTCGCGGGATCGGCCGAGAAATTCGCGGCGGCTAACGGATGCAAGGCGTACACCGACCTCGAGGAAATGCTGGCCGATCCGAAGGTTTCGATTGTTACCGTGGCCACCCCGAGCGGTGCGCATATGGAGCCTGCCGTGGCGGCGGCCCGGGCGGGCAAGCATGTGATCATCGAGAAACCGCTCGAAATCACGCTCAAGAAGTGTGACCGCATCATCGAAGCGTGCAATAAGGCGAACGTGAAATGCGGGGCCATCTTTCCCTCGCGGTTCCACGATTCGAGCCTGAAGATCAAGAAGGCGATCGACGGGGGCCGGTTCGGCCGACTCACGTTGGGCGATTCGTATGTCAAATGGTTCCGCACGCAGCAGTACTACGATAGCGGCGCATGGCGCGGCACGTGGGCACTCGATGGCGGCGGCGCGCTGATGAACCAAGCGATTCACAGCGTCGATCTGCTGACGTGGCTCATGGGTCCCGTGGTCGAGATTCAAGCGAACACGGCCACGCTGGCTCACGAGCGCATCGAAGTCGAAGACACGGTCGTCGCCACGTTGCGGTTTGCCAACGGCGCGCTCGGCGTGTTGGAAGCCAGCACGGCCGCCTATCCAGGCTACCTGAAACGGGTCGAAATCCACGGCTCCGAAGGGTCGGCCGTGCTGGAAGAGGAAGACCTCAAAGCCTGGGATTTCGCCAAGCCCCGAAAGGAGGACAAGGCGATCCTCGACCAGATGAAACAGCAGAAGAGCGGTGGCGGCGGCGCGAGCGACCCAGCCGCGATCGGCCACCACGGCCACACGTTGCAGTTCCGCGATTTCGTCGATGCCGTAAAGAAGAACCGCAGACCCGCCATCGACGGCCATGAAGGCCGCCGCTCAGTCGAGATCATTCTCGCCGTGTACAAAGCGGCCGAAACTGGCAAGCCCGTCAAACTGCCGCTCAGAAGCGACCCCGTCCTCAAGGCTCGGGCAGCCGGGAAGAAAAAGTAGCCGGTCGAGCTTCAACCGCCGCGGTTACTTCGTTTCGGTATCGTTCGCGGGCGCAGGGCGAATCTTGTGGCGGGCCGTACGTGGGGTGACCACGATCTCCGCGCGAACATCGAGCACGGCGGGGCCTTCGATCGATTCGAGCTTGCCGTGCTGTTCGGCATACTCGATGAGGCGTCGGCGCTTCTGCGAGAATGGCGATTCGACACCGGCAAGTTCCTCGCCGGGCGTCGAGCCCCAAACGATCCGCGTGCCACCCGATGTTACGATTTCGTAGCGATACCGTTGATCGAAACCGTTCGGCGACGATTGAATATTGGCAATGATTTCGACGAGGCGAAGTTTCCCCCAAATATCGGCCAACTGCGAGGCGAGCTTCGCTCCGCCCACGACTCGCGGGTCCTCCCACCGGTCGCCGACGAGCGGGCGGCCCGTCACCCCTGCGATCCGCGGCAGGTAGCGGCGCTCCGCATCCGTAAAATCGCCCTCGGGCAGCCGCACGGCCGATTCGTCGATCGGCATAAACGCAATGCCGCTCGCATCCCGCGATTCGACGGCCGCAACCGGCTTGCGATAAACAAGTTCCACATGCACATCGCGCGGCGGTGTACGAGTGATGCGATTCACCCGCGCAACCCACGGTTGAAACTCAAACGCATCCTTCACGCGGCGAGCCAAATCATCCCAATTTCCGAGCACCGAAACCCGCCCGACAAGATTCGAATCGCGCAGGGCCTTTTCGGTAACGTTCGTGCGAATCCAGGGCGGTTGCGTTGTGGCATGCACATGCTCGGCCGTCAGCACAAATCGCGGTTCGCCGGCCAGGTCGGGGGCCACGTAACGCCACACAACATGTGCGACGCCACCAATCGCAAGAATAAACATCACGCCAATCCAAGCTTGCACGCGAAATCGCCGCGATGGGGCCGCCGCCGCCAGCGGCGATGTTTCCGTTTTCTTGCGGGCCATGAAAACTCCTCCGTGTGTTCCCAAGTCACCATCCCCATATTTAGCCCCAGGTGCAGGACCGGGGGCCGGGGGATGCGGGCCGCCGCCACCCATCGGCACCGCCACTCGCTGGCCAAACGCGAATCACCAAATCTCAATTTCCGTTTCGAGTTCAACGCCCATCCGTTCGGCAACGCGGTTGCGAACAAGGTCGATCAGTTGGAGGACCTCCTTCGCGGTAGCTCCTTGCTTGGCGACGAAAAAGTTTGCGTGGCGCTGGCTCACCTCGACGGCGCCGATCTGTTCGCCCTTCAGGCCGCACTGGTCGATCAGCATCCCCGCGCTCATTCCACGTGGATTCTTAAAGATGCAGCCCGTGTTTTCGTGGTCCATCGGCAAGTTGGCCTTCTTGACGATCCACTGCTTCTGCATCCGCTTCGTGACTTCAACGGGGTCCTCTTCCTCAAGCTCGAACTGGGCTTCGAGAATGACGAGTTCATCGAGGCTGCTTTCGCGATAGGCGAAAACAAGGTCGCCGCGTTCGCGCGGAAGGACTTTGCCGTCGCGGGTGAGAACCGTGGCGTGGCAGGTCCACTGACCGATATCGCCGCCGTGGGACCCCGCATTTCCGTGGAGCGCGCCGCCCACGGTGCCGGGAATCCCAACGAGCGGTTCCAGGCCAGCCAACCCGGCACCAACCGTAACGGTGATCGCGTGCGCCAGCGGAGCACCGCCGCCGACTGTCACCTTTCGGCCGGCTAATTGGATTTTCGAAAAGCAGGGATCGGTCAGCGCAAGCACCACACCGGCAACGCCCTCATCGCGCACCAGCACCTTCGACCCGCCGCCAAGGAGGCGAACCTGCATTCCTTCGTTGCGGCATCGCGTGATAATTGCAAGCAGTTCCTCTACCGAACCCGGTTCGGCAAAAAACTGCGCCGGCCCACCCACATTCAACCAGGTGCGATCGGCAAGCGGAACCTGCTCCCGGACGCACTCGAGACCACTCAACATTGCCATGAAATCCTCGCGATCGTTGTCGCATTAATGGTGACGGCTTAAGGGCCGAACGTCAATCGAGATTCGCCCGCCACGTCCCCCTCTTTTCGCGGGATTTCCCGCTTTTTCCCATCCCGAAGGCCCTTACGCCGAGCCTCTTTTCTCGGGAGGAGGCCACCATGCCCTCACAAAAAAACTCGACGGCAGGAGTACTTCAGCACGACGCTCTGTTCACCACGACGACACAACGATACGACGTTCAAGCTCGTCGAGATTACAGAATTGGCCGGATTGAAAGGATGGCATGGAATTCGAGGCGAGGGGTAAGGTATCGGAGAGCGGATGCCAGAACGGTGTCGTTCAGTTCGTCCATGAACGAGTTGATCTGGCTCATCCTGCCGATCCCGCGATCCCGTCCTTCGTACTTCTGTCCGTCGTGTCGTCGTGGTGAAAAGTACCTATCGTAGTAGTATTCGAGAGTTGGTTGATAGAATGCCTGGCCCCATGAACGTACCCTAGCGAACTTCCTTTTCTCCACTTGCTTCCAGCACTTTCGCCGTCAGGGGGAACATGGAAATTCGGAACTTGGTGCAACCGTAAGGGACCAAGTCGATGGTTTCCGAGCCGTTCCCCGTCACCGGACCGGCCGGCAGGGCGTGCTCGTGAGAGGGGGTCCAATCGAACGGCCGGGCGGGCACTTTAAGAACGATCGGCGCATCGAGCGGCCAGTTCCAACGAGCAGGCATCGGTTTGCGCTCGATGCCGATCTCGGCCGCGCGGCTCGGAGCAATGTCCAAGGCGTACTGCCATTTTGCTCCTGGCTCGGGCGTGTTCGGGTCCTTGTCGGGAATCGGCAACGCAAAGAGCAGCGGACCGAACGAAACGCTGGCGTAAGGCAGGCTGCGGTTCTCGAACATCGATTTCGGCAAACTTTCGAAATGCTCGAAATACTCGCGGATAGACGGCGGATACCCGGTCTCGTGGCCCGTCGTAACTTTCGCCTCCATGGGAAGCGACAACGTTACAACGTCGCCCGCGGCCCACTTTCGCGCGATTCGGACAAACCCTGGCCGATTGATAGAAGGCTGAATGGCCACCGCGGCGTCGTTCACTCGTACCTCGGGCGCAGCGCACCAATTGGGTATCCGAACGTAAAGCGGGAAATGCACCGGTTCACGCGGCACGACGGTCATCCGAATCTTTTCGCCAAACGGGTACTCCGTGGCCGTGCTCACTTTCACCTCTACGTCTTCTCCCACCAAAGCCGAGACCGCGCAGGGGCCGTAAAGCGTGGCGGCCAGGCCGTGGTCGTCGGTCGCCATCCACATGTTGGCTATGAAATAGGGAAGGATTCGGTTAACCGCCCCGCCACAACAAAGCGTGCGAGGGTAAGCAAGTGGCGTAAACTGAAGGCAGCCCTTGCCAGGGGCGAGTGACTCGATCGGCAACTCGCCATCGCGGATACGATTGGGCGATTGGTAGTAGCAGGCCGTCTTGAAATCGCGCGCGATGGGGGCAGGACCCGCGTTGAAGAAAGCCCGCTCCATCTGGTTGCCCCAGGTCCCGTCACCCTCGATCCGATACATCCACGACACAGCCAGCAGCATCGCCGGAATATCGCAGGTTTCCGTCTTGCGAAGCGCCCCAATGCCGGCCGCCCATTCCTCGCCCGAAGCCACGCCGTAGGGCAACATGTGATTGTCATCAAGCCAACTGAAAGCGTTTTTCGTCGCCTGCAAGTAACGCCCCTCGCCCGTCCAAGGATACATCACCACGGGCAGCCGGATGTTCTCGTAAGTGATAACCATGTGGCCGCTCTCCACGTTGCCTTCACACCAAGCGTTGATCTTGCGGTCCACGGCCGCGTTGCGAATCCCCTTCAAGGCGCGTTCCAAGATCCGTTCGTCACCGCTGTACGAATAGGTCTCCATCATCGCTTCGAGATTGCACAAGCCGGTCACGTCGCCGAAATGAATCTCGCCCATGTCGGCCGGATAATCGGCATACACTTTAACCAAAGCGTCGAGCACTCTCTGCTCGCCACTCGCCTGATAGAGGGCCAGCATGGCGCGCCCGATCTGGGAATGCGCCCAACTATCAAAGCCTTGCGGCTTATAGCCGGGCTCCTTCCAATGCAAAAAGGTGGTCCCAAATTCGCCCCGGTTCACGCCGTCAACCAGCGGATCGAGCCGAGCGCGTATCTTCTTGACAATCGCCTCGTCGTGCAAAAGATATCCGAGCCGCAAGGCACCATCGAGCCAATAGGCACTTTGCTCGATGGGCCAGCCAGTGCCATCGGGCTTCGCGCCGGTCCACTTGATAGGCGTCCCTTTCCAGCCCTCGCCGAATACGGGATGGTACTCGTCGAGATGCCCCGTGATTCCGTCGCGAGCCATGATCGCCCAATCACGAAGCCAGCCAGCCGGTTCGACCGCACCTGGAGGCAAAGGCTGAAAAGCCGGCGGAACCTTCGGTTCCGTCGCCCGAGCGTATCGGGGCAAGAGGGAGTGCTGGCCCTCCGCAATCGCCGCATCGCCAAGAACAGCGAATGCCCCCCCGAACCCAATAAGTGCGACAGCAAACACTCTTCGTGCGGAAGCGAATGTCATCATAATCGTGTGGTTGAAAAAAAGGTAGAACTGCCGTGTTGCCACGCAGTCTCTAGAGTTCTTCAAATCATAGGCAGGATTATACCATGTGGTGAATTCAAACTTCAAATGCAACAGATAACATCGGATGGGAGTTACGATAACGAGTGGGGAGGATGACTGCTCCGGAAGGGAAGTTCCTCGATTTCTCTGCTTGGCGAAAAAGTTGAGATTGATC
>JADZFK010000079.1 GCA_020849945.1 Pirellulales bacterium
AGCATACCCGATTGACCCTGCGCCCGTTGTGCCGGTATGCTACAGGGCTACCCATCGACCTCGAACGGCCCGGGGCGGGTGGTGTTCATTCTAGGCCGAATGGTTCGTTACGAACGCCGGACGGTCGCTGCGGCGACACTTAGCCGGTGTGCCAAGGAGTTTGTTGATGTCTGCACTGGTTAAAGAGCTTGTCGAAGCGGGGGTCCATTATGGTCATCGCGCCAGCCGCTGGAACCCCAAGATGCGGCCGTACATTTACGCCCGCAAGAATCTGATCCACATTATTGATGTGCGAGAAACGGTGCGTGGGCTTTTGCGGGCGAAGAAATATCTTTCGCAACTTGCTTCGCAAGGCAGCCTCATTTTGTTCGTGGGCACCAAACGCCAAGCCGGCGAAGCCGTTGCTCAAGAGTCGCTTCGTTGTGGCATGCCTTACGTCAACGATCGCTGGTTGGGTGGCACCCTGACGAACTTCCGCACGATTCGCAGTCGGCTTGGCCGGCTCGAAGAACTCGAAGGGATCAAGAATACGGACAAGATCAATTCGTACTCGAAGAAGATGCAATCGGCACTGACGCGGGAATACCGGAAGATGTTCCGCAACCTCGATGGTATTCGCACGATGAATCGAATTCCCGAGTGCCTCGTGATTGTTGATCCGAAAAAGGAAAAGAACGCTGTAAGCGAAGCGAGGAAATTGGGCATTGCGACGGTCGCACTGATTGATACCGATTGCGATCCCGATCTGGTCGACCTGCCGATCCCGGGCAACGACGACAGCATGCGATCCATCGAATTGATCATGAAGATACTGGCCGATGCGGTTCTTGCGGGCAAGAACAAGGCGGCCGTTCAAAGCCAACAGGCGAACGAAGGCGCTGAAGTGGCGATGGCGTAGCCCGCTCGCCGACCCGAAACGGGCCGGCTAGATAGCCCGGCCATCTCGCCCGCTAAGTGAACATAGCCCGGCCATCTCGGCCGGGCCCCCCAATTCATTTCATACGCACACTCGGCTCGCTCGTGCCTGCCGAGGTGTTCTGAGGAGCTTTCTCATGGCAGATATTACGGCAGCAATGGTGATGAAGCTGCGTGACGAGACCGGCCTTCCGATGATGGATTGCAAGAAGGCCTTGCAGGAATCGGGCGGCGATTTCGACAAAGCCAAGCAAACCCTTCGCGAGAAGGGGATCAAACTCATGGCGATTCGTTCGGATCGCCCGACCGAAGAAGGCCGGATTGCCGTTTACACGAGTCTTTCGCCCGGTGTTGGCGGAATGGTGGAGTTGCAGGTCGAGTCGGCACCGGTCGCGAAGCACGAAGAAATCGTCGCCCTGGCGAATGACCTTGCCAAGCAATTGGCCACCGGCCCGGGCGCCAAGTCGCCGGACGAACTTTGGGAACAACCGGCCCCCAGCCGTAACGGCATCGCCTTGCGGCAATGGAAGGATGAGATTGAAGGCAAGATGCGTGAAGTGCTGCGGCTTGCTCGCATTCATCGCATCGAGGCTTCCACCGGCGGGTATGTTCATCACGACGCCAAGAGCGGTGTGCTGCTCGTGGTGGAAGGCGGCAACGATGAACTGGCCAAGGGCATCGCCATGCACATCGCAGCGATGAAACCGAAGGCCACGACGAAGGAAGAATTGGATAAGGCGTTGGTCGATAAAGAGCGGGCCATTCTCACCGAACAGGCCCGCCAGGAGGGCAAGCCGGAGAATATCATCGAAAAGATGATCGAAGGCCGGATGCGGAATTTCTACGCCGAAAACGTGTTGGCCGAGCAGCCCTTCGTGAAAGATGACAAACAAACGGTCGGCAAGGTAGCGTCCGCCGGCGGCATGAAGCTCGTCCGCTTCGTCCGCTGGCAGCTAGGGGAAACACCAGCTGAATAACCCGAATCCTAGTTCAACCCCCACCAGCCCCGGTTTCGACCAGGGCTTTTTTTATGGGTGGGGAATTGCCAACCGCAATTTGAAAATCGAGAATTAGAAGGACGACTACGCGAAAGCACTTCATTTCCATACAAAGCCACAGAGAACACAGAGTTCACAGAGAAGAAATACAGATGTTAATAAACAAGCGGGTTGATTTTTGTCATTCTCTCTGAGGCCTCTGTGCCCTCTGGGGCAAAATCGATTGGTGTAACACGATCGCGCCGTCCACCTTCCCGATTTTACGACTTCCATTTTTCGCTTTGCACCTTGCAATTTCTTAAACCCATCGAGCCTGTCATGACGCCCGCCAGCCCCTACCATCGCATCCTTCTTAAACTCTCTGGGGAAAGCTTTGCTGCCGCGGGCCAGCGTGGTATTGCCATGCAAGAGGTTGTCGAGATTGCCT
This sequence comes from Pirellulales bacterium, assembly GCA_020849945.1. Taxonomy (GTDB): domain Bacteria; phylum Planctomycetota; class Planctomycetia; order Pirellulales; family Lacipirellulaceae; genus JABDGM01. The sequence goes on from JADZFK010000079.1 coordinate 2,341, forward strand.
CGCAGGTGCAGCGAGCCGCCCAGCTCGGGGTTCAGATTGCGATCGTGATCGGTGGCGGCAATATCCTGCGTGGGGCCCAATTCACGGCAGGCAACTCGAGCATCCAAGAAGCGACGGCCCATTACATGGGGATGCTGGCCACCGTCATCAATGGCCTGGCGCTGCAGGATGCTCTGGAATCGCTGAATTGCCAGACTCGGCTGATGACGGCCATCCGAATGGATGGCGTTGCCGAACCGTTCATCCGCCGCCGAGCTCGCCGCCACTTGGAAAAGGGGCGCATCGTCATCCTGGCCGGCGGTACCGGCGCCCCGTTCGTCACCACAGATACGGCCGCCGCCCAAAAGGCGCTCGAGGTCGAAGCCGAGATATTGATGAAGGCCACCCGCGTGGACGGCGTGTATTCCGCCGATCCCGAGAAGGATCCGTCGGCCACCTTGTTTCGGCAACTTTCGTACAAAGAAGTTCGCGATCGCAACCTCCGCGTGATGGACCCCACGGCCATCGCCCACTGCATGGAGCATGATCTGCCGATTCTTGTGTTTAATTACCACACCGACGGAAACATCGAACGCGCCGTCCGCGGCGAAGATGTCGGTACGCTCGTTTCGAGCAAGGTGACGGTAAGCAAGTAAACCACGGAGACATGTTTCACCACAGAGGCACGGAGACACGGAGTAATCGTCATTGTTGGACACGGTGCGTGTATCACGAACAGGAATTAACGAGTGGAATCATTGGCGCGGCAATCGACGTTCATCGCGAACTGGGACCAGGATTGCTGGAATCGGCTTATAACGCTTGCTTGTGCCATGAGTTAGTCAGCGCAGCATTGCGTTTGCTTGTGAATTGCCTCTTTCAGTAAAATATAAGGGTATGACGCTGGATTGCAGTTATCGCATCGATATTTGTGTCGAGGATCGTGTCATTCTCGAACTCAAGAGCGTTGACGAACTATCTAACTTGCACCGTGCCCAACTCTTGACCTATCTCCGTTTGAGCAAGAAAAGAGTGGGGTTGCTGTTAAACTTCAACGTTCCAGTACTGAAAGACGGAATCGTACGAATGGTCCTGTAGTAGAACTTGGTTGCAAGACCCTGTGAATGTTATCATCGCTTCTCCTTACTTTCTCTGAGCCCTCTGTGTCTCTGTGGTAAATATCAATGAGTACCGAAGAAATTTTGTTTGATGCCGAAGAGCGAATGGAAAAGGCCTTGGCAAAGCTCAAGCAGGACCTCACCGGCATTCGCACCGGTCGGGCGAACCCCGGCATGGTCGATTCGCTACGGGTCGAGGCCTACGGCTCACCCGTGCCGATCAAGCAAATTGCCAGCGTCAGTGCCCCCGAGCCGCAACAACTGGTCATCCGGCCATTCGATCCGGGCACGATCAAGGATATTGAAAAAGGAATCATTGCGAGCGACCTGGGCCTCGCCCCGCAGAGCGACGGCAAAGTGATCCGCCTCAACATCCCGCCCCTCTCGGGCGAAGTCCGCCGCAAGATGGTCGCTCGCACCAAGGAGCTGGCCGAGGAAACCAAGGTGGCCATCCGAAACATCCGCCGCGACGCCAACAAGCAAGCCGAACAGGAGGAAAAAGATAAGCAACTCACCGAGGACGAACGCAAATCGACTCAAGAGGACGTTCAAACCCTCGTCAAAAAGTTCGAGGACAAAGCCAACGAATTCGCCAAATCCAAGGAAGCCGAGGTGATGAACGAGTAATCGTTGGCGTCGTTTGCCTCGAGCCGTTGGTGGGAGCATCGATTTCTTATTGCCCCTTCGATCCACCAAGCTACCATTGGTTGATGAGATGACCGCTCGGTTTATCCAATCGTTACTATGCAATCCGATCTGCCTCTCCAATACGTTTCCGATGAAACCGGCAATGCGGTTGCGGTGATTGTTCCGATTGAGGTGTGGCGGGAAATCGAGTCGGAGCGCGAAACGGCCCACCTGTCAAAAAAGCGAAGCGATGCGCAATCGTTATGCTAGAAGCCAAGGCTCGCACGGAGGGGCTATCCCTTGACGAAGTTCGCTCGAAACTTGGTATTCGATCTTTCCGCGCTCGAAGAACTGGGTTGGCGGATTCAACAAGATCGTAAAAAGGCGATCCGAATTCTCCGGCTCGTTCAAGAGACTGCCGTGGACCCCTTCTCTGGCGTGGGTAAACCGGAACCCTTGAGGCACGAGTTAGCCGGCTGTTGGTCCAAACGCATCGACAATGAGCACCGATTGGTTTACCAGGTATCCGACAGAAAGATTCGTATCTTGGCCTGTCGTTATCGCTATTGAGGGTGATTTCGACGAACCTGCGCAGGGCCTGGCACCCAACACGACTGGTTGCCTGCAACGCTTGATAGAATCCCCGCCCCCCCGCACAAGCCTACGCCGTGCCGTTGGCCTAGTACCCGGGTTCTTCTGAAGTGGCCCGGTCATTTTGGCCGGTGACCTTTTAGAGGCACACGCACTGCTAGCACCAGCACCGTGCATCTCTTGCCTGCATCGGGCGGGCTTGCTATCCTTCCCGCCCCCTCCCGGCCCTCGCGCTTACTGCCGATGGCCAACAAGACCCGGCCCCCTATCGCAGTCCAGAGCGCACGAAGCGCCAACGGCTGCATCCCACGGTTGATGGAGAAATCGCCATGCCCCGTAAAGCGCACGAACACATTGCAACACGCACCCCAGCGCAACTAGTGCAACGCAAACGCCGCTTGATGGTTGCCGTTAGCGGCTTGGTCGTCGTTCTTATCTGCGTTGCCCTCAAGTTCACGATCGGCAACAAACAAGCGAATGCCCAGTTGCCAAACCCGTTCCGCAAGCCCGCAACAGAATCGGAGCCACCATCGCAACCTGCTTCGCAAGATGCCCAGCAGGCCAGTGCGACGATGCCTCGGCACGAGCGGCCGCAGCACGATGTGATGGCGGTCGTCAACGGCCAAGACATTCGACGCGACGCCTTGGCGACGGCTTGCTGCGAGCGCTACGGCAACGAAGTACTGGAAGGTCTCGTCAACAAACGACTCATCGCGCACTATTGCAAGAATCGCCAGATCGAAGTTACCGATGCGGAAGTCGAAGCCGAGATCGAGCGGATGGCCAAGCGGTTCAAGATCGGCAAAGAGCAATGGCTGGAGATGCTCCAGCGAGAACGAGGAATCTCTGCAACCCAGTACAAACGCGATATCCTCTGGCCCACACTTGCGTTGCGTAAGTGCGCGGCAAAAGAGATCGCCGTTGCCGACGAGGAACTGAAGAAGGCGTATGAATCGCAATATGGGCCGGCCGTGAAATGTCGGCTCATCGTCGTTGCCGATCGTGCGAAGGCGGAGGAAATCCACAGGCAGCTCGTCGCTCAACCCAATGACTTTGCTCGCCTTGCCATGCAAAGCTCGATCGATGTCAACAGCGCGAGCATCGGCGGACTCATTCAACCGATTCGTCATCATGTGGGAGACACCGGTATCGAATCGGCCGTCTTCGCACTTCAAGTGGGTCAGATCACGCCCATCCTGCCTGTGAATCAACAATTTGCCATTCTCAAGTGCGAAGGGCAGATTCCCGCGAGAAATGTACCCATGGAAACGGTACGCGAGGAACTGGTCGAGCGAATCCAAGAAGGCAAACTACGCGATGTGGCTAGCGTTCTTTTCAAGCAACTGCAAGAAGCGGCCACCGTACAGAACGTGTGGAACGCCCCGAACCTGCGCGCTCAAATGCCGGGAGTCGTGGCGACGATCAACGGTGAGCAAGTTCCCTACGCTGAACTTGCGGAAGAGTGCCTGTTGCGGCACGGTGAGGAAGTGCTCGATGTCGAAATCTCCCACCTTCTTCTAAAGCAAGCACTGACGAAGGCAAACCTAACGGTTGCCCAGCAAGACCTTGACGAGGAGATCGGCCACGCCGCCAAACTGGCCGGTGTCGTCGATGCCCAGGGCAACCCCGATGTTGCAAAGTGGATCAAGACAGCCACGGAAGAGCAGGGCATTACGGAAGACCGCTACTTCCGTGATGCGGTATGGCCATCCGCCGCACTCAAGAAGCTCACGGGCAGTACGATTCAGATAGCCGAAGAGGATCTCCGCAAAGGGTTCGAGGCCAACTATGGCGAGCGAGTTCGCTGCCGCGCAATCGTGCTTCCCAACATGCGAAAGGCTCAAGAAGTGTGGGGCAAGGCCCGCCAGAATGATTCGATGGATTACTTCGGCGATTTGGCGGCGGAGTACTCGGTGGAGCCGACCAGCAAATCGCTGCGGGGCGAAGTGCCGCCGATCCGCCTCCACGGGGGCCAACCGCAATTGGAAGAAGTTGCCTTCGAACTACAGCCAAACGAACTTTCGGGCATCGTCCAAATCGGCGAGCGCTTTATCATTCTCAAGTGCGAGGGACGCACGAAACCCGTGGAGGTCAATG
>JADZFK010000080.1 GCA_020849945.1 Pirellulales bacterium
ATCTTTCGCTCCCCGGCTTGGGTGAAGCACTCGCTCAACTCGGAAATCCACCCGGCCCCGGCGTTTGAACGGCGGTTCGGATGTCAATCCCAATCTCGGCCAATCTTCTCCATTCCCTCGCAATCTCGGCGAGGCTTGCCGTTCTTGCACTTCGTTCGCCACCCATCGTTGGGCGGTCCTGCCCGTTTTTCTGCTCCCTTGGCGGCGAGGATAGGCTAGAATTAAGTCGGTTGGTTTGATCTCGTTTGGCGGGCAACGATCTGCTAGAAGTATGCCCCGCATACGGAGTGCCACACCTTGCGGCACGATGGCAACACCTAACCCGTTTTGAATAGTTGGGCAGGATCGATGCGACTTTCTCTCGGCCAACAAATGCAACTGGCTCAGAAGCAGGTGCTTGCACCGCGGATGATCCAGTCGATGGAAATATTGCAGTTGCCGCTGCTTGCCCTGCAAGAACGCATCGAGCAAGAAATGGAGGACAACCCGGTCCTCGACCAAATTGAGGTCGATGAAAACGAACCGGAAGAGGTGGAGCTTGACCCCGAGGCCGCGAGTAGTGTTGCCGATACCGAGCGCGAGCTTGTGGTGAAGGATGATCGGAATAACGAGGACGACTTTGAACGCCTCGTCAACATGGCGGAAAACCTGCCCGATGATTACGAGGAGCGCAGCCGCCCCTCGCTCAACCGCATCGAAGCCGAGGCCGATCGTCGGCACGATGCGATGGCCAACATGCTCGCCAGGCCCGAATCGCTCGTTGATTACCTGCACCATCAGCTAAGCTGGTTCGAGATGGAAGAAGCGGTTCGTCGGATGGCCGACCGCATCATCTACAGCCTCGATTCCAACGGCTACCTGAAAACCCCGCTGGAAGAACTGCTGCTGCCCCTTCCCCACGACACCAATGGCGACGCCTCTAGCCACCGCGCCAAGCAGTTGGCCGTGGCCGAGGAAGCCTTGCGAATTGTCCAACGACTCGATCCGCCGGGCGTTGGTGCCCGATCGCTCAAGGAATGCTTGCTGCTTCAACTACTGCCCGGCATGCCCTATTACGAAGAGCTACGATCGCTCATCGAGCACCACTTGGAGGACCTCGAATTCAATCGCTTGCCGCTCATTACGAAGAAGACCGGCATGTCCATCGATCGCATCCAAGAGGTGTGGCACGAACTGCGGAAGCTGAAACCCAAACCGGGGGCCGATTTCGACTCGGCCACCGTGCCCAGTGTGACGCCCGATGTGTTTGTCGAGCGCAACGACGAAGGCCAGTACCAGGTGCGGCTTGAAGACGGCCAGATTCCCGCGCTCTACATCAGCCCTTATTACCGTAAACTGTTGCGAGACGAAAGCACCACCGCTGAAACGCGCGAGTACATCAAACGCAAAGTCAACTCGGCCCAGTGGCTAATCGAGGCGATCGAGCAGCGTCGCGGCACCCTGACCCGCGTCGCACAAGCGATCGTGCAACACCAAACCAAATTTCTGGACGACGGCCCCGACCACATCGAACCACTTAAGATGCAGCAAATTGCCGACAAGGTTGGCGTCCACGTCACGACGGTCAGCCGTGCCGTGGATGACAAGTGGATTCAAACGCCTCGGGGTATCTTCCCCCTCAAACGCTTTTTCGTGGGAGGCACCACCGCCGCCGACGGCGAGGAAGTTGCTTGGGACCGCGTCCGCATCAAGCTGCAGGAAATCATCGATAACGAAAACAAAGCCGACCCTCTTTCCGACGACGCCATCGTCGAGGAACTCGCCAAGGCCGGCATCACCGTTGCCCGCCGGACCGTTACCAAATATCGCAAGGCGATGAACATCCCCAGTTCCCGAGGCCGAAAAGATTGGGCCATCGGCGAAAAGTAAGCTACGGCCAATCGCTCAACGGGCTTGCAAACGCGAACCCACGCGAGCAAGCGGCTTTCCGCGTGGTCACCTGGCTTCGAGGCTGAGAAGTTGTTGGATGTTTGCAACCTATTGGGGAACAAGTGGCGAAGTTGACCGGTTCAAACGGCGGCTAGGAGGCCGCCGCTAACACGAAATCAACAATGGTTGGCGGCTTCTCCGAGACTCGGTTCCAGGCCATCACTACCACGCCCCCCCTTGGATTGCCACTCTTCGCGGTTCCCCCGCCGCGTCGTCTATTCGCGAAGCAGGTCGGTGAACTCGAAATGCGTGCCGTCGAACAAGCCCAGGTCGCTCAGCTTGAGGGCGGGGATGACGAGTAGTGCCATGAACGAAAGCGTCATATACGGCGCGCGAAGGGGTGAGCCCCACGATTTGACCAATCGATCGAGCTTGCCGTAAGCCTGGCCAACTTCCTCGCACGTGCCGGTGGCCATCAGGCCGGCTATCGGCAGCGGCAGCACCTCGGCAACGTGCTCGGCCCCACACACGGCGGAAAGCCCGCCGCTGGCCTCCATGACGAGGTTCACCGCTCGCGTCAGGTCCTCGTCGTTTGTGCCGACGGCGATCACATTATGAGAGTCGTGGGCAACGCTCGATGCCATCGCGCCGCAACGCAGGCCGAAGTTCTTGATAAACGCGATCGCCGGCGGCGCTGGGAAATAACGATTCGCAACAATCAGCTTGAGAATATCCAATTCCGGCTGGGCATGGACGGCTTCGTTCACGACCTGGGCGGGAAACTCTAGCCGGTTCGTGATGAGTTGGCCGTCTAACGCTTCGATCACCTGCAACGTGAGGGTTGAATCGGGCGGCACGGAAACGGTGATGTCGGCAGGGCTAATGTTGCTGGTTGTGAAGTGATTCACAAGGCTCGGCGGGGTCTGCGCGATCATCGACTTCCCCCGGTCGGCCACGAGTTGCCCGTCAATCCAGGTCCGCAGTACGTTGAAGGCGGTGAGCGAATCGACCTCGATGAAATCGGCGGGGTCGCCCACGCGCAGTTGCCCGACGGGCAGCCGGTAATGCTCGACGGGGGTAACGCACGCGGCCCGCAGAACGTCGTAGGGATCGATGCCTCGCTCGATGGCCCGCCGCACGAGCAGATTGATGTGGCCGATCAGCAATTCATCGGGGTGCTTGTCGTCGCTGCACAACATCACGTAGCCAGGGAACTCGCCAAGGAGTGTGTAGAGGGCGTCGAAATTGCGGGCCGCGGAGCCTTCGCGGATAGAAATTTTGCATCCCGCCCGGAGCTTATCAATCGCTTCCTCTTTGGTGAAGCATTCGTGATCGGTGGTGATGCCGGCCGCGATGTACCGAGCCGCCTCGGCACCGCGTAGGCCCGGCGCGTGCCCATCGACCGGCTTCCGCCGGTCGTGGGCGGCCTTCACCTTGGCCAGGCAAGCCGCATCGCCATGCAGGATGCCCGGAAAGTTCATCATCTCACTGAGATAAAGAATGCGAGGATCGTCTAGCAGCCCGGCGACCTCGGCCACGCTGATCTCGGCCCCCGCCGTTTCAAACGTGGTGGCCGGCACACAAGAGGGCGCTCCGAAGAAGAACTTGAACGGAACCCCAGCCGCGTTCTCCAACATGTAATGCACGCCCGCTACGCCCAAAACATTACCGATCTCGTGCGGATCGCTTACCGTTCCCACCGTGCCATGCACCACCGCCGCCCGCGCGAACGCACTCGGCACGAGCATCGAGCTTTCGATGTGAACGTGCGCATCGATGAAGCCGGGCAACAGGTACGTGGAAGGGGAGACGCTTGAAGGTCGTATCGACGCGATCCTTCCGTTCTCAACGCGAACCTCTCCGGCAAACGTGCGGCGGTTGAGGATATCGACAACATGAGCTGCCAGCGAAAACGTATTGGTGGCCATAGTGAAACGAATGAAGATGGAAAAAGAAGAAACAAGAATACCGGATACAAAGGACAGATAGCAGAAAACAAGACTCAATAACAGGGCCGATCATGGATTCATTTTGGGCCGCGAAGTAGGTGCCGCGATCCGAGGAGCACGTTTCGTGAAGTGGATACCGAGTAGGTAGTTCCGTGTCCCGCTCAGCTCGCGGGACCTACCTTGAAGCCCTACGCGATAGGAAAACGGATCGACCCTAACGACTAACGACTCCCCACCCAACCCGCCAGCACTGCCACCACGTGAGTTTAACGATTTCGTAGACTTTTCCGAATGTGGGGTGTTCCGATGGTCGATATGTAGGAGCAGCTATTGGTCCAAGGGGGGATCACGGCCGCTCGTGCGCTTGCTATCAAGGCTTGGTGCGACGGCGTTCACGCGGCAACCATGCCAAACTGCATTCCCCTGAAGGATCCACCGATGTTTGCCCATCGATCTCCCGCTTCTCGGTATTCGGCCGTCTCACTGCTGCTTGCTGCCGGATGTGCATGCAGTTTAGTGGGGATGGCGAGCAAAGCATTCGCCGCCGATGGCAGCCAATGGCGGCCGTCTGGCGTCACACGCCCCACAGCCGGATACACCGGATACGCGGCCTCGCAAGCTTCTGGTGCCTCTGCCGATGGCCAGGCTTGGCAGTTGCCAAATAGCCGCCAGCCGGCAGCCGCGAGCGAAAATGACCCGGCAGCCAACCCGCTGCGGGTGAAGCCCCGGCAAACGCCGAACACCGCCGCCTCTGGGCAATCTCGCCCGGCGGAACCTAACTCGTTCCAGCCACCGACGGAAGCAAAGCCCATGGCTTCTTCGCGCTCGCAGTCGGCGGCCGTTAACGCGCCGGCCCGAGTGGCTGAGCGCCAACGCATGAACGGCCAAGCTCCCGCGATCCATCAACAACCCCCGGTTCGACAGGCTTACAGCCAATCGCCCGCGCGCACGAACTTCGCAAGCAATCAAGCTGCCCCGCAGCGTTCAGTTCATCGGTCACCTTCGCAGGGTCGGCACGCATCGCGTTCGAACGACGGCCGCATGGGAACAACCAGTTTGTGGAACACGATGACCGTCGCTTTCCAGGGCGAAGCGAAGCCCGAGCCCGCGGCGGAAATGACCCCGACGCCGGCCCAGGAGAAACCCCAGTTGCAAGATCCCACCATGCAACACTTCCAAGGCCCCGATGCCTTCATTGGTCCTTATCAACCTTACGGAGAATCGGGACCATGTTGCGACGACGGTTGCTGCGAGTGCCCTTGCGGCAACGGTTGCCCCGGCCCCGATTGCGGTTGCGGCTGTGAGTGCGGTGGTTGCGGTTGCGCGTGCGGAGACCCCGGCTGCGGTTGCGAACCCGGCTGCGGCTGTGAGCCTGGCTGCTCGTGCGATTCGTGCTGCAGCAAGCCGCTGTTCTGCCTCGGCCCCGGCGACCCCGAAGCCTGCCAGACCATTCTCATTCGTTGGCCCAAGTGGCAAGAAGTGACGGTCTTCAGCGGCGTTCAAGGGTTCAAAGGACCTTACGACCGCGACCGCGACAGCGGCAACTTCGGCTTCCACGAAGGCTTCAACATCGGTGCGAAAGTGCCTTACGCCCAGTTGGGGTACCAGTTCGGCTGGCGCGGCACTCAGAACCAAGTCAACGGCGATAACGACACCGGCATCGAAGAACAACACTTTCAGAACTTCGCCACGGCTGGCTTGTTCCACCGCCAATGCGAAGGACTTAACTACGGCATCGTTTGGGATATGATGAACGACGAACGCTGGGGTTCGCGTGATTTCAACCAGATTCGCACCGAGATCAGCCTCCTCGGTGGCGGATGCCATGAGATCGGCTTCAATACGACGATCGGTCTTAACAGTCACACTCTCGATGATGAGTTCAACTACCAAGCGAGCGATCAGTACTATTTCTTCTATCGCTTCCACGGCGTCAAAGGGGGTGAAGGCCGCATCTTTGCCGGCGGCAATGATGATTCAGATGGTATCCTGGGTGCTGATATGTTATTGCCCATCGGCGATTGCTTGAGCGTGCAGACCGGCTTTGCCTATCTCATTCCCGAGTTCAACAACGGCACCGAAGGCACCACCCAGGAAGCCTGGAACATCGGCCTCGGCCTTGTGTGGCACTGGGACGGCCAGGCCCGCAAGTGCTTCGAAAACTGCTACCGCCCAATGTTCAACGTCGCCGACAACGGCAGCCTGATCATCGATCGTCGGGAGCAAGATTAGTTAGAATCGTAGCTTGTGGTTTGCGCGTGTTGCGGTCCTTGCGTAGAACGGACTTTAGTCCGCGAGGGGTACGGACTGAAGTCTGTGCCACAAGTTGCGGTCGCAGTTCGCAATCCCCCAGCCCTCAATCCCTAGCCCCCCACCATCGATGACCGCATCAGAGCCTCACATTCTGATGTGCCCGCCGGATTTTTACGGCATTCACTACGAAATCAACCCGTGGATGGACCTCTCGCGGCAGGCCGATCACGGCCTGGCCGTGCAACAGTGGCAGGCCTTGCGGCAACACATCGAAGAGGCCGGTGCCAAGGTTTCGCTCATCGAACCCGTGGCCGGGCTGCCCGATCTTGTGTTCACGGCCAACGCGGCGATGATCTACCACGATCGCGCCCTGGTGTCGCGGTTTCGGCACCGCCAGCGGCAAGGTGAAGAACCCTTCAACCGGCGTTGGTTTGCCGAGCATGGTTTTTCCGTTGTCGATGTCCCCGAGCACTTCTCGTTCGAAGGGGCGGGCGACGCGCTCTTCTGCGGCGACACGCTCTACGCGGGCTATCGCATGCGCAGCGATGCCGCCGGCCACCAACTCATTGGCCAGATGCTCGGTTGCCGCACGATACCGGTCGAGCTGGTCGACTCGCGCTATTATCACTTGGATACGTGCTTCTGCCCGCTAAGCGACTCGGAATCGCTTTGGTTCCCGCCGGCATTCGATGAGTACGGCCAAACAGCCATTCGCTCGCATGTGCCGCGGCTCATCGAGGTCGTGCGCGAGGAGGCCGAACGGTTCGCTTGCAATGCGGTGGTTATTGGGCGACGAGTCATCACGAACACCGGTTGCGATCGGCTGCGCGAATTGCTGCGAGACCGAGGTTACGAACCTGTCGCCACGCCGCTAGATGAGTTTGTTAAAGCGGGCGGAAGCGCCAAGTGCCTCACGTTACGCCTTGATGGCGAGGAAGCCGCCGCGTGGAAGCAGGGATGAAGAGATGGAGCAAGCTCGGCGTGATTTGCCGATCCAGCCTTGCTGCCAACGATTGCTTCCATGTACCTGAGGCTGTTCGGAAACTGGATACACAGCCCACGGCTTTGCCGGGGGTTCGCCGCGATGTCACGATTCGTGGATGGCTAAACCCCCGGCAAAGCCGGGGGCTGATAGCGTTTCAAATTCGCGGACACCCTCAAGTACCTTGAAGCCCCTGGCACTTCCGAGAGGGGTTCGGTACAACGGATGAAACCTCGACGGGCCACGGACCAGAAGGCCGAGTCGGTTCATCGAAATGCACACATGAAAGGGGCTTGGGATGAATGCCAACGATGCCATTCGCACCACAATGTCGCTGAGCGCGATGGTGCTCGATTCCTACTTCCACGATTTTAACGACGAAGAACTGTTGCGACGCCCCGGGCCGGGGTGCAACCACCTGGCTTGGCAATTGGGGCACCTCATTGCCTCCGAGTGTGGCTTACTCAACTCGCTATGCCCCGGCGCGGCACCGAGCTTGCCGACCGGCTTTGAAGAGCATCATGCGAAGGAGAACAAGGACTCGAACGATCCCAAGCATTTCTGCACCGTGGCCGAATATCAGGCCTTGTTCGAAAAGGTTCGTGGTGCGAGCGAGAAGACCCTCGCCTTGCAGTCGGCTGCCGACTTCGACCAGCCCGCACCCGAGAAGTGGCGGAAGATGTTTCCGACCGCCGGTGCGGTTTGGTGCCTGATCGCTACCCACGGCATGATGCACGCCGGCCAGTTCGTCCCCGTCCGCCGAGCGCTCGGGAAGCCCGTGAAGATTTAGAAACGCTAACAGCCTGTTGAAAAACGCCATCGTAGTTTTTCAACCTCGCCAAGCATTGAATCGTCTTGTTTCGCCTCCCTTGTACGGGGAGGGGAAGGTTCGGTATTGGTTGAGTTCTTAATTGATTCCTCCACGGCCCCGTCGTCATCCGCCTTGCCGTGCGAGTTTGCGTCGGTCGGTTTCCTTCAGCACTTTCTTGCGCAAGCGGATGTTGGCGGGTGTGACTTCGACCAGTTCATCTTCTTCGATGTACTCAAGTGCCATCTCCAGCGACATGATGCGAGGTGGTTTTAGCAGGATGTTCTTATCGGTGCCGGAGGCTCGCATGTTGGTTAGCTTCTTTTCCTTGGTCGGATTCACGGCCATGTCGTCGCTGCGACTGTTCTCGCCGACGATCATGCCTTCGTACGCTTCATCGCCGGGGGCGACGAACAGTTCGGCTCGCTCTTGGAGCGTGTCGAGGCCATAAGCGACCACTTTGCCGCTGACCATCGAAACGAGCACACCGTTCTGGCGGCCCGGGATGTCGCCCTCGATCGGTGCGAACCGCTCGAAGCGGTGATGGATCACCGCGGTACCCTGCGTGGCATTCAGCAACCGCGTGCGGAGGCCGATCAACCCACGGGCGGGAATCGAGAAGTTGACGAAGGTGTAGGTGTCGTGTGCCGTCATCTGCACGAGTTGCCCGCGCCGCGCGCCTACCAACTCCATCACAGACCCCAGCTTGTCGTTGGGCACTTCGACAACCAGGCTTTCAAACGGTTCCTCCACCACCCCGTCGTTCTTGTGAAGCACGACATGGGGCTTGCTGATCGAAAGCTCGTAACCCTCGCGCCGCATGGTTTCGATAAGCACCGACAGGTGCAGCACACCGCGACCGAACACTTGGAAGGCGTCCATGCTGTCTGTCGGCTCAACACGAAGTGCCACGTTCCGTTCAAGTTCCTTGCTTAGTCGTTGGCTCAACTGTTGGCTGGTAACGTACTTGCCTTCGCGGCCCATGAAGGGTGAATTGTTGATACCGAAGACCATCGAGATGGTCGGCTCATCGACGGTAACTCGCGGCAACGACCGACGCTCGACGGGATCGCTCACGGTATCGCCGATGGTCACTTTCTCCAGGCCCACGAGTGCCGCGATGTCGCCCGCGGTCGCCTCGATGGCTTCGACTCGGCCGAGCTTATCGAACACATGCACCTCGGCCACTCGCACCAGCGACGAACTTTCGTTCGCTTGCATGAGCGCGATTTGCTGGCCCTTGCGCAGGGTGCCCGAGTAAATGCGGCCCACCGCGATGCGACCCACGTAGTCCGACCAATCCAGGTTGGTTACCAGCATTTGCAGCGGTGCGTTTTCATCGATCTCGGGGCCTGGTATCGATTCGAGCATCATGTCGAAGAGAGGCTGCATCGAGTCGCCCGGCTTTTCGGGGTCCTCGGTGGCATAGCCGCCTTTGCTGGTGGCAAAGATGTGTGGGAAGTCGCTCAACACATGTTCGCCGCCGAGGTCCATCAACAGTTCAAACGCCTCGTCGAGCGTTTCCAGGGGGCGAGCATCGGGGCGGTCGATTTTGTTGATGACCACGATCGGCTGCAAGCGGCACTCGAGCGCTTTGGAAAGCACGTAGCGAGTTTGCGGCATGGGGCCTTCGGCCGCGTCCACGAGCACGAGCGCTCCATCGGCCATCCGGAGCACGCGTTCCACCTCGCCGCCAAAATCGGCGTGGCCGGGCGTATCGATCAGGTTGATCTTCACGCCCTTGTAATGGAGCGCGATGTTTTTGGCCAAGATCGTGATGCCTCGCTCGCGTTCGAGGTCGTTGGAATCCAAGATGCAATCGCCCACAAGTTGGCTTGCGCGAAATTCACCGCTCTGTCGCAGCAGGCAATCGACCAGCGTGGTTTTGCCGTGGTCAACGTGGGCGATAATGGCGATATTACGAACGTCGGAGCGGCGAATCTTGCCCGTGCCGACGGTGGAAGTTGCGGAGACGGTTGACATCGAATCTAGGCGGGCTTTATGGGGAAGGATTAGGCGGCGGGGTCGACGAGGCTTCAGGCACAAAAAACCTAAAGACCCGTAATTCTAACACGTTGCCGCGAAGAATGATATGCTGAATCGCGTATCTTTGCGACCAGCCGGTGCCATGAAAAGCACGCATTCAAGCGAAATGGAAGGGAATTGAATCGACCTTCCGATCGCGGCCTGCGACCGCGACACGCTGCACGGACTAACCCGGATTTCTCACCACGGAGCACACCGAGGTCACGGAGAACAAGCCAAGAGATCGTTTGAAGCAAGGTCAACCGCCCGTAGCTACGAGCCAGGGTGTTTCCACCGTTTATTGTGGTAGGGGTGCTTGCGACTGGTTTTCTCCGTAGTTCCGTGGTTTTGATTGTGAGAAATGCGGACTAAAGCCCGTACCCGCTACGGACTGAAGTCCGTGCCACGAAGCGATCGCGATCCGGCAACGAATGAACTATTGGCTCCTGCGCGATTCAGGAACCCGTTAGGCTCTCAGCCATCAACCTTGCAACCATCCACCTCAGCCAGAAGACCCTGGATGAAAGCTGATGGCTGATGGCTCGAACGCAGTGGTCTCATTGGCAGCGCAGCAACTTAGTAGGATAGGCTCTTCGCGCTGCCGTCACTCTGAAACGCCCAGGTGCTTGTGAAAGAAGGCGAGAAGCGATGGCAGGTCAATCACATGACCTTCGCGATGGATGCAAAGTTCGGCATGATCCGGCTGGCCAAAATCGTTGTATGCTGTTTTCACTTCAGAGATGGCCTGACGTGCGAGGGAGACGTTGAAGGCTGCAGGAGGCTCTTGAAGTCCGTTTTGACAGAGCAGCGGACGCGGCGCGATCAGCGAGTAGACGTCGGGCCAGTCGACCAATTCGCGCAAGCCAGGGAATTTCCAGCACATGCAGTGGCCGATTTCCATCTTGTCCATATACGTCAAGTAGCCGCTCGAGACGGTTGCCGCGATGCGTTCATCGGTGGCTGCAAGCCACATGGCCATCTCACCGCCCAACGACAGGCCCGCGCAACCAATGCGTGAGGAATCGGCTTCTGGAAGGGATTGAACGTAATCAATGCAGCGTTTTAAGTCCCAAAGTCGCTCGCCGATCAGGGTGCAACCAGTATCCTGCAATTCATGTTGACTGACATGGATTGCGATCGTGATGGCTCCGCGTTTGGCCAGTGCCTCGGCAAAACCTCGGTACAGCGATTTCGGATCGTAGACCACAAATCGATCTCCGCCATGACCGGCGATGCACACCACACATGGAAAGGGTCCCTTGGAAGCATTGGGGATTGTGAGAACCGCGTCGATACGCCGTTGAGGAGTCGAATTGAATCGGACTTCGCGGCGCAGGTAGCAATCCTTTGCGGTCTCGGAGACGATTTCCGCTTCCAGAGGAACCGGCTTTTCCGAACGATGACCGATACCAGCGGCTTGCAGCAGTTGTGCTCTCACGTCATTTTGCCAAGCCTTGGCCTCGGAGGCGGATTGCGGTTTATATTGCATCGTTCGAAGGGGCAACGCCTTTCGTGCGACCACTAGCCGAAGCGATTTGCCTGCCTCCACGCTGACAGGGAAACTTAATAGTTGTTTTCCCTCAACGGTGGCCGCTTTACCATCGGCGGGTTGGACCTCATATTGTCCGCCGAGTTCTACCGTGAACCATTCGGGAAACTGATTGATCCGAGGGTAGTCGATCGGCATGTGAAAGAAGTGCCGATGTCGCGGGCGGTCGAAGCGAAGGGTACCGGACCACGGTTTCTCTGCCTTAAGCGAAACCAGGAGCGAGCCATCGTCGCGGCGGACCGCTCCAAGTTGCAGGTCATTTCTCCAAGGAGAAGCCGTTACGCCTTGAGTTTTCCAAAGCGCGACCATCATCAGGGTTCGCGCCGAGTTGCCATCGCCGTACCAGCCTTCAAGGATTCCGCTCTCTTGTTGGCGTTCCAATATTCTATCGGACTGCGCGTCGACCCAATCAAACCCAGACTGAATCGGCAATCGATTCAGCAAGTTAATGGCACCTTCGGTTACATCGGCGATTTCGTCAACGCTACCGCTCCAGTTGTAGTTGGGATACTTGTGAAGGTTTGACAGCGGCTTTTCAACAGCCTCGCGATACCGTTCTTCACCATCGACGAGTGCCACGGTGAGAAAGGCATTGTACACGTATCCAAGACCATCGCTTAACGGTGCGGGTGCATGTTCGCCCGTTGCCGGGTCGAACCAGCCGTACAACAAACCATCCTGGTTAACGCCCTGCTTGAGGATCAAGTCGAGAAGGGCATAAAGTTGTGGTCGGTACTTCTCGTGTCGTTCGGGGTCCACTTTTGAGGCAATCAAATAGGCCTCGGAGAGGCCGCCAATCACCTCGCACCCGTGATCGCGAAGGGGAATGCGAGATCGTTTCGTCAAGGGTTCGTGCAGGAGGTAGTAGTCTGCCAAGCGGAAGCACCATTCCTTATAAACGGGATCGCCCGTCAGCCAATAAAGTCGACTGAGCACCTGCAGTAAGTCGCCGTTGACTTCAAAATTGGTAGTGGGAAGCAACCCGGCGGGCGATTCGATCTCCGGGCTGGCCCAGATGCCACGGGTCAACTGCTGCATACGATCCAGCCAGGGGCTTGGACCGATCTGCTCACTGATGGGCATCAAGCCGTCTTTACAGTATTCAGACGCACCAAAGATGATGCGTTGCATATCGACTTCGCGATGGCGAAATCGCTGGGTCAAGAAATCGTACTCATCGGGCAGCGCCCCCACGCGATTGCAAAGGCTCTGCTCCTGGGCAAGAATATGCCGCGCCGCAAGACGTGTATAGTGGTTGCCGGTGATCTCGCCCGTCAGGGTAATGAAAGGGTAATTGTCGGCGGCACAGTCGTGGTTATTCCAAAAATACTGTTTCCTATCCAGAACCGTTCTCGGCAGTAATCCCGACTGGGGGTCGGCATGTTCCATCCAGCCACGAACGTACTTGGAACAGAAGATGATCATGCGCTGCGATCGCTCCCCATTCTTCCCTGCCAAATCCCAATCATCGGCTCGGCTGATTGCAAAGGTGGCCAAAAGAACACACAACGCCATCAAAGTTGCTCTTAGTTTCACGGGTTCTCCTAGGGAAAGCGGTGAGAGTGTCCAGACATTCGCGTCGCCATTCCTGGCATGTGCCGACAGAAGTCGACGGCTTCACGGGTGTGTAACGGCCGACATCCGTCGGCATCTAAACGTAATCGTTACACTCGATTTGTGGGGCACTCTTAGGTAGGCAGGCAGGAAGGTGAGGCAGGCAGGAAGGTGAGGCAGGCAGGAAATGTAAGGTGGTGAGGCTCTTCGTCCATAATCCACTGTGAAGTTACTGCTAGCCAGCGGCGGAAGGAAGCGCTATCCGCTCCATTCCCGGCTGGCAAGAGGCAGGTAGTCCGAGGAAAGATACAAACGGTTCATTCGATCTGGTTGGATTCCGTGGCGGGGGCAGGGAGCGGTTCGAGCGGCTTCGCTGCGAGCCCATACATGCCAAAGTCGGGTGGAGCTTGGATGCTGCCCAATTCTATGGTGGCGGGCCGCGGCATGACGCGCCGCCAGATCGAAAAACTCAAGTCCACGCTTTGGCCCGCGCCACGAGCAGATTCCACCGTCTGGTAATGTGCATGCCATCCCTCATCGAGCCCGATATCCTCGCCCGTATCTTCAAAGTCACGTAGTAGCCAATCCGGCAAGACATCGATTCGATCGTCGATGAACACGTAAAGAATGGCAGGGCGATGAACGGTCACAAACATTTTGAAGGAACGATTATACCGGTCATCGTTAAATGTCCTTGCGTAATCGGCGCCGCGAACAATTTCCGGAATGCCACTAGGATCTATGCCGTTCCATTCATGGGCACGATCGACCCATACCGGAACATCTTCATGGAGACCGTTCACGACGATGTTGTAGTACTTCAAGCTGTCGGCCGCACGAATATTATCACGAATGGAAAACAAGGCGGTCTCGTCATTACTTGTCGACCAGGTCGTCGTGGAACCTTGGGAGACCACCTCCGGCACGCGATCAAGATATTTTTCCCCAAACGTGTATTGGGCGGCCTCCCCCTGGGTAAGGCGTCGCGGCAACTTGCCCATGGACCGGTTTTTCGCTTGGACGTCGACCTCGCCCCGAAACACGACGATCTTCGTGCTGCCACCGGCTTCGGTTCGGACGCCGAATTCCGTCCCCCGATCGACAAGTTTCATGTCGGGCGTATCGACGGCAAAGCCGTGGGCATTTTGGGGCACTTTGGCTCGAAGGGTACCGTGATCGAGTTCGACGAGCATATCGTCGATGACGCGCAATCGAAACCCGTCATCGCAAGCCAATTCAACTCCCGAGTTGAATCGCAACGTGCAGCCGCCAGAGACCGACTCCAAAACGCCGAGGCGGATCGGATCGCCTGGCTTGAGAGGTCGCGTGCCCGAAGCCCACTTAATATCGCGTACGGCCACAATTTTTCCGACCGGACCAGACCATTGCAGAAACAGTATACCCGTGGCAATGAAAACCATTGCCGCCGCGACCCAAAAGGCAAGTACCACTCGCGAAGCCAACAGTCGCGGTTTTGTTTTGACCACCACGGTCGCAGGGGCCTGCTCGACTTCTCCGTGGCTCTTGCCCGAGAAGATGTTATTGCACAACGACCATTCCAGAAGACTGTGAACCCGCCACTGCTCGACGAATGGTTCCACCAATTCTGGATGCTCCTCCAGCAGGGTAGCAATCTCCGCAAGGTTTGCGGGCTCGTCGAGATGATCGAGCAGGATGGCCAACTTGTCTGAAAGTCCGCGGTCCATAGCAAGCTTACTCGGGAAAATTCCGTTTCGTGTTTTCTTCGATGAGCGTGAAATGATTCTCTTGCCGAACCTGCTTTTCGATACAGTCGGAAAGCAGGCGACGGAGTCGGTACAGCCGCCCCCCCACTTGAACGGCTGTTGCGCCAATTCGCTTGGCGATTTCAACCGCCGAGCACCCAAGTTCATATCTTAGCTCAATCAGGTGCCTCTGATAGGGGGGTAGCTTCTGCAAACAAAGGGTAAGGGCCGGAAGCCGCTCGTCGGCTTCACCAGGAACCGCCCGATAGGCCTCATCGATCGTTTGCAACAGTTCGTCGGAGAACACCAGCTTCGATGTCCCACGCGATTTGCGAAATGCCAGCACGCGAAAATAGGCGAAGCGGTAGGCCCAAGGCAGAAAAGGCTTCTCCGGATCGTATTCTTCGGCCTTTTGCCAGAGGTCGATGTTCGTTTCCTGAAGCACGTCGCGTACGTTCGCATCGCCGCACAACAGAGTGTTCAGGTAGGCATAAAGTGGCTGCTGGCTGGCTGTTAGACGCTCCAAGAACGCCGCTTCGCATTTGAGGTTTTTCATGGCGTTGTGCTCCTGTAGCGCCGGCAACGTATCGACCGCTCCGTACCTCTTCCCACAACGTTCTCGGCGTCAGAGTCGTGTACCTCGATTACTCTAACAGCAAACTTCTTGAAACGCCAAACAACGCGCTATGCCAAGCGGCAACGGCACTGCAAGGCTCTGCCCCCCCCCAATGGAGTGGACGACGTGCCACACATGCTTACTTGATTCAGAACAAAACGGGGCGATCTTACGAAGATTCTTGTTTTTTTTCGAGAATCCGCGCCAAATTCCTGCCGCTGACTCCTGAACATACTTGTGAACGTGGGAGTGCGAGCCGTACGCGGTGGCACTGTTGTCTGCCGAGCGGCCAATGATCCTAGTACTAGTTTAGAGAGGAAACGTCTCATGAGACCACAACGCTATCGAACCACCCGCGCAGCGCTGGCGGGGGGATGCGCTCTACTGGCTTTGGCCGGGGCGCTGTTAGCAACGCCTGCTTTTGCTGGCACGTTTGGTGTTAACTTCCAGACAGATCGGTCCGGTTACGGCCCCTATAGCGTAGGGGGTGAGGTACCGGCCTCTGCCTTCGGCGTACCTGCGGCCGATTGGTATGAACCTGGCGTGGTGTCTTCCGGGAGTACCAACTTCAGCACCAATGGCGGAAGCGTTGGCATCGACTTCTCAGCCGCCCCATTTAAGCCTGGTATCGCCTATGGCTGGACTCATGCGAATCAGGGGCCGCCTTCCCCACCAGGTGATCCGCTTTCTGGTGAGGACGTCGTGCTGAGCGCGTTCCTTTTCGCGGCCGGGGTCGGTGAACATGGTCAAGCAAATGGGGCTCCAATTGTGGTTACGCTCAGCAACCTAAGCAGCATTGCCGACCTGAGCGCCGGTTACACCGTCACGCTCTATGCATCGAGCGAATGGTCGGGTCACGGTTTCACCCCCGCTAGCGTTCAGGACAGCAACTCGAACTCGGAGACGGTTGCATTTACCATCATGCCAGACCATCCACTCTGGTGGACTTCTGCCCCCTACGAATCCTCTGGTGCGGTTGGTTCGACAACAGCGAATCTGCTTACCGGTGATAGTGTGACCATCACGCTCACCGGGTGGAACGAGTCCTCGCACGATGGCAATCGCACATCGCTCGCTGGGTTGAAAGTTGAATTTACGCCAATCCCCGAGCCAACAAGCATTTTGATGTTGCTTGTGGGCTTGGTGGGTTCGGTTATTGCAGGTGGTCGTTTGCGATAGTGGTTTCGTGATGCACCTCGGCCGCCAATGGGGCAGGATGGCGGCCGAGGGCCTTTTAAATTTCTGTTCTTTATATGGAATGAATTAGGAGCCTCCAATGGGAAGTTGCCGAGATCTTCAACGGATCGGACAGCTGTTTGCTTTGTCTGCATTGCTTGCCGGAGTGGCAGGAGCATCGACTGCGTATGCGAATAGTTTCGGTATCCATTTCACCTCGGATCGAGGAGGCTGGGGGCCGTATTACATGAATTCAGTCGGGGCACACGATGCAGGCCCCTACGCTTCGGCATTTGGCGTCGCCGGGGCCGATTGGTACGAACCTTCTGCGCCGGTTTCTCATACCGTGAACTTGCCGGGCAACCCAACGAGCGTGAACTTCCAGCCTGCTTCAATGGGAACGGGTTCGGTAGACATCGCGTTTTCCTCGGCTCACCCCGATAGCGGAGTGGCGAACGGATATTCGTGGGCCGCCTTCGGGTTCACCCATGCCAACCGATACGTCATGCAGGACACAACCCCTGCGGATGGCAATCCGGACGTTGATCCCAACACCGGTTGGTATATACCTGCCACCCCCACCGAATATGAACCTGACAATGGCCAGCCCATTTCTGGCGAGCATGCCGCGTTGTCTGCGTTCCTGTTTGCCACCGGCGATGGCGAGTACGGTGGATGGTCGCAAAACGACATCGTCGTCACGCTCTCCGGGCTAAGCAGTATCGCAACTGAATATCATGTGACACTCTACGCCTCGGCCCAAAACGGACGCGTCGTGGAGGGCTTTACGCCCGGCACGATCACTGATAATGCCAGCAATACGGATACCGTCTCCTTTACGTTGCTGCCCGATCGTCCGAGTTATTGGTCGCCTTCAGAGGATGATCCGAACGATCCCTATGTTTCCATTGCAGGTGAAGCGGAATCGGCCGTTACGTTTACAGGCGATCAACTTGAGATTCGCCTCTCTGGGAACAATGAGTACTTCACTAACGAAGGCGCATTCTTTCGAACTTTGTTATCGGGCATTGTGATCGATTACGAACCGTCGTCGACTGGCCTGGCTGGAGACTACAACGGCAACGGCACGGTCGACGCGGCAGACTATGTGATTTGGCGCAAGACGATGGGTGACGCCCCCAGTTACAACGTGTGGAGATCGCACTTCGGAGATACCGGATCACCCGGTTTAGGTGCAGGTGGTGCCGTGCCCGAACCAGCAGCTTGGAGCCTGGTCGTGCTGTTGGCCACCGCCGCGCTGAGCAAGCGCTTTGCTAGGACCAAC
>JADZFK010000081.1 GCA_020849945.1 Pirellulales bacterium
CAATTTGGGCGAGTGCATTGGAAACCAACCCGAAGCGTCAGCGAGGGAAAAAGCACACTTCCCCTCGCTGACGCTTCGGGTTCGTGAGTCCTCACTTGATCCGAACATGAATAACTGATCGGCCCTGTTCGAATACTCCTTCTCCCCTCGGGGATTGGTCTCTACACAAGTTGAACGGTACATAAGCGCTCCGCTCGCTCCGCGAGCGGAAATTCATCTCGCGGAGCGAGCGGAGTACATTCGAGTGGGCCCACTACCCTCGAATCGCGAATTCATCGTGTTGTTCGACTTGTGTAGTTACCCATGCCCAAAGGGAGAGGATTTTCGGATAGACTCCAACCCGGTATCCTCTTGGCCTCCTTCCGACATCTTTCCCGGCAGCCTCCCCGGCTTCATTCGGGCAGATACATATCGAGCACCACCGCTTCGTCGCTAAGAAGGAGTTCGGTGGCGGCCCGCTCGGCGGGAAGCAAGAGCGTTTCGCCGCGGCGGACGGCATAGGTTTCTTCGGCGGCGCGAATCGTGGCCTGCCCCTCTATCACCGCGAGAATGTGAAAGCGATCGTCGGGCGGCAGTTGCTGGGTCGAACCCGCGGTGCGGCGATCGACGACGAACTTCTCGCACGTGGCCAGCCGCACGACGCCCGGCACCGTGGTTACAGTGGGTTGGGTGGGATTGACTGGGCCACGGGAGAAGTCGATGGTGTCGAGTGCTTGCTCGACATGGAGTGCGCGAGGCTTGCCGTCGGCATCGAGCCGATTCCAATCGAACAGGCGATAGGTTGTGTCGCTTGCTTGCTGAATTTCGGCGACGAGCAGTCCTTCGCCCAAGGCATGAAGGGTGCCCGCTTCGATCAAAAGGCACTCGCCAACTTGCGGCTCGAAAGCGTGGAGGCAATCAGCGCACATGCCGTTGGCAACTGCGTGTTCGAGCGTCGCCCGATCGATGCCGGGCCGGAGGCCAGCGTAGATTTTGCTTCCTGGCTCTGCCGCCAAAACGACCCAGGCCTCTGTCTTGCCTAGGTCGTGCGGCGAAAGGAGGGCTGCCTGAGTATCGTTCGGGTGAACCTGAACCGAGAGCGTGCGTTGGCAATCGAGCAGCTTGAAAAGAAGTGGGAATTGTCGGAACGCCGCCTGCTGGCCCAGCAGTGCTAGACCATAGTTGCAGACGAGTTCGTGGAGCGTTCGGCCCGCCAGCGGTCCGGTGCTGACGAGGCTTTGGTCGGCCGCATGATCGACGATTTCCCACGACTCGGCCGCGCGCTTGGAAGGGCCTAGCGGTTTTCCGAACTCGGTGGCCAGGCGCTGGCCACCCCAAAGATAGTCGCGGAGTATGGGGCGAAATCGTAACGGGGGGAGAATTGGCATTTCAGCGCGGCCGGGGGTTTCAAGGATTGCAATCGGGAGCGAAGGTGAAAGGACCTGAGGAATAATCCGTCTCTAACTTTCCCATCCTACGATTGTTGCCGGTTGAATCAATAGCGTTCGGTTTACGATGGCCTGTGGAGAGAGTATCATCAAACGATTGAAGTTCGCTCGCCGGTGTCGGACGATCTTGGGGGACATCTTCCATGAGTGAGGGCGCTGGATTGCGTCGTGCAGTCTCCCACGTAGGACTTCCGAGACCCTTTCCATCGTTACTCACCGGAACGACACTCCGTGCATCGCCAGGCCAACGAAGACCTGTTTGAACATACCAAGATGACGTTCGGCGAGCACCTGGAGGAGCTTCGCCTGGCGCTCGTCAAGGCCGTGCTTGCGCTCGTGTTTGGTGTGCTCATTGGTTTGGCCTTCGGCAATTACGTGGTCAACTTCGTGCAGGAGCCACTACGGGAAGCGCTCAAGAATTACTATTCGGAAGTGGCTGGCAGAGAGTTCCACAAATACCTCGTCCGACAGCGAGACGCGGGCTTGCCCGTCCCGCACGACTTGGATGCGGCAGTCAAGGCGTTCGTCGAACGCGGGCTGGTGATGGAGGATCGCTATTACGACCCGCGCGATGTGGCCCGAGAACTCAATAAGGTAGCGCCCGGGGCAATCGATGAATCCCGTTTGCCGGCACATCGAGAAGGGCAAGCCACAGGCGTAGACGACATGGTGGTGCTGCGGATGTACCACAAGATCGACGACGATCCACGGGTGCGGGTGGTGGGGCTTAAAATGGAGGAGCCGTTCGTTGTGTGGATGAAGGCGTCGCTCATCGTGGGGGCGATCGTGGCGAGCCCGTTCATCTTTTACTTCATTTGGCAATTCGTGGCGGCGGGGTTGTACCCGCACGAGCAGCGGTACGTAAGGGTGTTTTTGCCGTTCAGTATCGGCCTGTTTTTGGCTGGGGCCGCGTTGGCGTTCTTCGTCGTCTTTCGTTTCGTGTTGGCATTTCTCCTTTCGTTCTACGATTGGCTGGGCATCGACCCCGACGCCCGCATTAGCGACTGGCTCACGTTCGTGCTGATCATGCCGTTGGGCTTCGGAATCAGCTTTCAACTACCGCTTGTGATGCTGTTTCTGGAGCGGATCGGCATCTTCACCGTTCGCACCTACGCGAGCAACTGGCGAATTTCGGTACTCGTGATCTGCTTTATCGCGATGGTCCTGACGCCGAGCGACCCCTACAGCATGATGCTGATGGCGTGCCCACTCGTAGCGCTATTCTTCTTCGGCATCCTGCTTTGCAATTGGATGCCACGCCGCACGACGCCGTTTGGCGAAGTGATTGAGTAGCTCGGCGCGTTACTCTTCGCCGTGGATGGTTGCGAGAGTGCGGTGGACTCGGATGTCTAGGTCGTAGCCGAGGGATTGGACCGAGCCATCGGCCATCGCCATGTTCCACGAGGCGGGGTGGGCGCTGCCGAAGTCGTGGCAGGCGAGGCAACTGGTGTGGCCATCCTTGGCGGGCGGTCGAGCGGCGAAGCGGACGTAGGAATTGGCGGCTCCGGCGTGATCGGCAAGGCCCGCGATCGGCGAGCGGTCGCCGACATCTTCGCCCGAGGTATAGTGTTCCGCACTCATTGCCTTCTCGCCGACAAGATAAGTCTTGCTCGA
>JADZFK010000082.1 GCA_020849945.1 Pirellulales bacterium
TCAGCAGTGCCCGCAAGCTCTCTCGCTTGTGTGAACGAGACCTGGCTTACATGTGGATTTGTGGAGAGCCGCCTAGATGACCCACAGGCGGCCAATGGAAGAACAGCCGCCTCCAGAACCCACACCCGTCAAGGAGCGTCCCCCCTCTACGAAACAAACCCCAAGACAAAAACAACACACGGAACAAAACCCCAAACCGAACCTATCAAAAAAAACGGGCCCCCAAGGAATTATTCCACTCCCCATGAAGAATAAAATCACAGCCTCAAAGATGGGGGCTGAATTTGGATCCAATTTCCGGACGGCCTCAACTAATGTTGCCTGCGATGCAAATGGACCCTTACGGGTTGTTTAACCGGAGCCAACGGCGACGGGATTCGAGGTTTTCCCTCGCCGATGGCACGGGGTCAAAACAACCGATGGGTCTTTGGATGCGCATTTATCAATAGTTTGCCTCATGCTACAATAGGCTTTGTCTCAAAACCAGTTCCGATTCGGGTAGCGGGTCGAGCAAGGCCAAGAATCCTGGGATGCGCGAACCCTCCCCTAACCCTCCCCTAACCCTCCCCTAACCCTCCCCTAACCCTCCCCTAAAAGGGAGGGGACTTTTGGGACAAAGCCTAGTATTACGACCACCACGATTCAGCTTGAAGACGAGCTTCTTGAAGAAGCTATAGCTTTGGCCGAGGAAACTGGCAAGAGTCTGACTGATTTGATTGAGGAAGCGCTTCGGCAATCGCTGGCTCGGCGTCGGGCAGTTGCAACCCAAGAACCGGTGAAACTGAAAGTTCATGGGTCGGGTGGAGTGGTTCCGGGCATCGACTTAAACAAGACGGCAGCCTTGCTTGACTTGATGGAATCGCCCGATGCAGCTTCTTGATGTAAACATCTTGCAGTACGCTGCCAGGCGAGATGCGATAGATCACGAACAATATGCGAACTGGCTGGAGAGCTTGGTAAATGGTTCCTAAGGGTATGCAATTTCGGAATTTATATTGAGCAGTTTTGTTCGCATAGCCACGAACCCTAAAGTATTCAATCAGCCATCGACGACTGTGGAAGCGTTTGAATTCGCTGAACAAGTTCGTAATCGACCCATTGCGTGTTGTTACAGCCCGGCCCACGGCATTGGGATATCTTTCGCGAGCTTTGCCGGAGAGTACAAGCCACAGGAAACCTTGTGCCCGACGCCTATCTTGCAGCCCTCGCAATGGAATCGGGTTGTGAATGGGTAACTACTGACCGTGATTACGCCCGGTTCCCTGGTTTGAACTGGTGTCACCCGTTCGCATCGTGATGTTCTTCGTGGATCGCCTGCCCCGCTTGCATCAACCACGCATCTGTTGGCGTACCGTACGGGCGAAACTTCTCCAGCGTGCCTAAGTCTTCGCTGGCGAAGAGGCCGCGGTGGGGGCGGAGTTTGGCGGCGGCGGGGTTGTCGAGGAGGCTGGAGGAGTCGGCGGCGCTCATTTGGAAGGCAACACGCATTTCAAACTCGCGCATGGTCAGGCGGTCGAGGATGCGAGTGAGGTTGTTGTACGAATCGCACCACACGAGCGAGTGGATGCCCCAGGCGGGGCCGTTCTTGAGGAGTTCGGCCCACTGTTTATCGGGGCTGGATGGTTTGTCGCGGTCCATCGAGAAGCTGAAGTCGTCTTCGCCGCGGCGCAGTTCGCGGAAGCGGCCGCCGTTGAAAATGATCAGGTACAGCGGCGGGGCGTGTTCGTCGGCCTCGGCTTCGCGTCGGGTCAACTCGGCGGCCAGTTGGCCGACGACGCGAGCCGTGTCGCGCATCGTGGCTACTTCGATGCGCCCCGGCACAGCCTTGGCGACCCGCTGCCAGGTATCAGCCTCGGGCGATTCGGGGCGAGTGCCATCGAGGACGAAGATGGAGGGGGAAGGGGCGAGGGATGAGAAGTGAGGGGCGGAAGGGTCACGCTCTGCTAGCGCATTGCGGCTAAACGGGGATTGGAGCGCGAGAGCGATGGCGGCGTTGGTGAGGACGCCGAGGGCGGATTCTTCTTGGGGGCCGACGACGAGCAAGTTGCTGCCGGCGTGTCGTCCGAACGTGGCGGCGGTGGGCTCTTTGATAGCCACGGCAGCGCCGAGCCAAGCTTTTTGGGGCGAGGAGCGAGGAGCGAGGAGCGATGAGCGAGAAGTTAGCTCAAGGACTTCGCGGAACTGCACATTGTTGGCTGGGTCGGCGGCCTGGTCGCCTTCGAAGACGATGGTGGGGGGAGAGGCGAGTTGTGGGTTGCGAGTTGCGAGTTGTGAAGTTTGGGCGTTTTTCTCTTCAACGCGGCGAAGGTAGTCGACGCGTTGCGATTCGGGGAGCCACACGACTTGGAACGGGTGGTTGCCGGCCAACAGGCCGTTCTGGTCGTTGTAGATGGCTTCGCCGGGGCGGCTGAGGAAGCGGGCCGCTTCGTTGCGTTCGTCGCTGAGGATCAGGTGGGCATCGGCTTCGCTGCACTGAAGCGCAACGCGGACGGCCATTTGGCCCATCGTGCTGCGGGCGAGCGAGTAGGCACCGCTGAGCGTTTGCGAACCGAGCAATACGTGGATGCCGAAGGCACGGCCTTGGCGGACGAGGCGATCGAGCAGCAATGCGGAATCTTGGGCAAGTTTGTCGTCTTCGACAAAAAGTTCCTGAAACTCGTCGACAATGAACAGCACGCGCGGCATGGGTATTTCAGGCCGGGCCTTGCGGAAGTCGGGTAGGTCTTGAACACCGGCCGCGCGGAAGAGTTCGCCCCGGCGACGGAGTTCGCCATCGAGCCGTTCGAGCACACTGAGACCGAACTCG
Source organism: Pirellulales bacterium (assembly GCA_020849945.1). Classification (GTDB taxonomy): domain Bacteria; phylum Planctomycetota; class Planctomycetia; order Pirellulales; family Lacipirellulaceae; genus JABDGM01. The sequence goes on from JADZFK010000082.1 coordinate 2,807, forward strand.
CGCTCGCTTTCGATCGCGATGACGCGGGCATGAGGCAAGTGGTGCGTGGCGTAGGTTTTAAACTCGACGCCTTTCTTGAAGTCGATGAGGTAGAACTCGACCTGGTCGGGGCCGTAGATGAGGGCCGCGTTTGTAATGAGGCCATGCAAGAACGTTGACTTGCCGGACCCCGTTTTTCCGGCAACGAGCAAGTGTTGCGACGTGCCTTTGCCGAGGCGAACGGCCTGCAGGCGTCTGGCGCCGGCCCGGCCGATGGGGACAACAAGCTCCTTGCCGCTATCGCCCTTCCAATAATCTTGCGATTCGGGTGCGACCTGTTGGAAGGGCACTTCGACCTTCATGGAATCCTTGGCGGCGCGGCCAGCCGCGCGCACCACGTCGTTGAACCGGTCGGCCGAGGGAGGTGAATCGAGCTTCAAAGGCAAACGTTCCAAGGTCGGGTATCGCCACCGGAAGCCCGGCGCGCCGGTAGCCGTGGCGGAGGGGGTCGGCGAATCGCTGACGGTGGGAAGTTCGAGGCTGTCTTGAAAGGGATCGGCCGCCGGCGAAACCGTGGCGGTGGAGACCCAGTCGAGATGAACGGCTCCGGCTTCCAGGTCCTTGAGGTCGAAGTTGGCGGGCAGCTTCTGCTTGCGATCGGCCATGATGAACGTGTACACGCCGCAGCGCGGGCCGCTGGTGGCGATGCTGACCAGTTTGCGGGCCGCGGCTTCGCTAAAGCTTGTGGGGAAGTTGGCCGCCACAAGCACCTGGAACGGCTCCGCCACTTCGCCCGCTTGCGCGTTGTATTCGTGGATTGTGGCGAACTCGTTGCGGAGATACTTCTGCAACACGGTTTCCATGTGGGCGGTGAGGCGTGTGAGCTGCTCATCGATTTGCCGCGAGTCGGTCCAGATTCGGCTGGCGATCAGTAGTTCGTCGTAGTCGGCCAGGTGCATGAAGGAGGCGAAGTTTTCGCCGAGGCCCACGGGATCGAGAATCGTGAACCGCACCTTGCCGGGGGGCATCGCGGTGAGCATGCGGAGCATTGCCAGTTGCAAGAGTTCGATCGCCTGGCGGCGGCCCTCCTCCTCAGCCGTGATGAGAAGCACCGGGTGTTCCTCGAGCGTCATGAGCGCTGGCAGTTCGACGGTGGTTTGAGCGGGCCTGAGTCGTTCGTCGGCCGAGATGCCGTGCTTTACTTTGGCCAGGTCGAGCTTCATGTTACCCAATTGGATCGCGGGAGAAGGCTTGTTGGGCTTGAGCCACGATTCGTAATCGGTGCGATCCCAGTTGGGGAAGAGACGATCGCACTGGGCACGGATGCTCGCGACGGAGTCGTTCCATTCCGCCAAGCCCGACTCCCATCGGGCCTTAAGCGCCTGCCATTCGCGTTCGTGATCGGTCCGCAGTTGCCGCACGTGCTGGTCGAACTCGCGGCGGATCGATTCGCTACGTTGGTCGCGGCACTCGGTCACTTGTGCCAGGGTTGCGGCGTGGCGATTCTTGGCGTCGGCCAACGAGCGGTCGAGCTGCTCGCGCAGTTGGGCTAGCCGTTGGGGAAAGGTTTGGCCGGCCTCGCCGATTTGTCCTTCCACCCATTTCTCGCGTTCACCAACCAATGCGGTCACCTTTTTCTCGACGGATGTTAGTCGCTCGTCTCGCTCGGCAACGAGCGCGTGCGCTTCATGTTCGCCGCGTTGCCGGGCGGCTTGCAACGAGTGCCGGAGTGTTTGTCGCGCTTCGGCCAATTGTTGCTGGATGAGCTGGAACTGCCGCCCACTTTGACGACGCGCGATCGGCCAAAGCCAGGCGAGCACACCGCCCCCGGCTATCAGCGCAATGGCCAGGCTGACAACGACCCACCAAGCGTTCTGCCACCCCAGAAACCACGCGCAAGGCGGCGCGGCTACCACCCATGCTGCAAACAGAATGCCGAACGGCATTCCGCCTTCGTAGAGCCGCGGCAACACTTGGCCATTCAACTCGACAGTCGCCTGACGGACGGCCGCCGTTTGCTGGGCCGCATGTTGAATCGTTTCTTCAACCGATGAGTCGTCGTGGTTCGCTTCGGCCGTTGCCGTGCTGTTCGAGTTCTTCTTGAGAGACTTCCAACCGCGCTGGGCATCGGAAGGCAAGCCCGCAGGTTCGCCCGAAACGGGTTGATTGGAAACAGGTTCGCCATTGCAAGTGGATGCGGGCGCCGATGCCGGTAGCTCGTGCTCGCTTGCCGTGGGTTTTGGCGGCGGGAACTCGCGCCACTGGCGACGCATGTGCATGATTTCGTTTGCATCGCGTTCGAGAATAGCCAGTTCCTGATGATGGCGTTTGAGCCGCTCGACCGTGGCGACGAATTTCTCGCGTGGCCGACCCTTCAGGGCATCGAACACCGTAAGGGTTTCCCAACTGGCATTCTGCTGTTCGCGTCGGGCCGATTCGCGAACGCGCGAGAGTTCCTGCTCGGCCCCTTGCCGTAGGCCTTTGTACTGCTGCTGAGCGGTGTTGCGTTCGCTTTCATAATGCTGCCGGGCCAAGGTCGTGTTGCGTTCGAACTCTTCCGCGGCCGCCGTTCGTCCCTCGACGAATCGCCGCTCGACCTCGGCCAACGCAACATCGCGAGCCTGTGTCGCGGCTTCCATGCCCTGGGCAAGCGCGGCCTGAATCCGCGATTCATCCCCAGCGCGATGGCTCGCCAGCCGCTGAAGCTCGCGCAACAGCTCGAGTTCTCTCCGCGTGGAAAGCGGCTCGTTTGGCGTTTGTTCACGACTCGCAGTCACGCTCCACCTCGCTGATCAGTAAGTCCATCCGGCCTATCGCATCGAGTGCCAACTTCAAGCGGGGCAAGATCGGCTCCAGGTGCCGCTCTTGGAAGTTGCGGCTGACCGCGTCGTTCCAATGTTCCGAACTTTCGTGCCACACGGTCTCCAGGTGTTCGAGTGCGTGCCGGATGCGGCTCGCACCTGTTGATAAGTCGCATTTTCGCATGGTAGGTATTCCGGTGGCGGGGGTAGGGGCACTTGTTTGGCCGTGGCGCAGAGGCTCGGCGGATCAGAGCGTTGGGGGGTCGCATTCCGTTTCGCGCGCGGCTAAACGGGATTGTTGTTGGGGGGTGGTTGATCGTTTGGAGCACCGGCTTCGGGGGTTTCTTTTTGAGCCGTTTCTTCTTCAAATATTTCGCGGGCCATCGAAATATCGTCGTAGGAATCGCGGGGATCCGCGGAACGTAAGGCTTGGTAATCCTCGATCGTGCGAACAATGCGACTCAACACGCCGATGGCCTGCGGCACGTCGATCTCCACGAGTTTCACCAGTTGCGAAATGCGTCCTTCGTACTCGAACAGTTCATGCCGAAGCGTTTGCTGCCAGTGGCGAACACGTTGGGTTTTGTCCTCACAATATGCCTGGCGGGCTTGTGCCTTCTTGAGCGCTGCCCGTTCTTCCGTGCAACTGGGTCGTTCGTTGGCTACCGGGAACATCAAGCAGCGGTGAAGGGCCTGCTGGCTCTCGTGGACCTGGTCGATCGAAACTCGCACTTGATGTCTCCAGTAAGCCGGTCGGTCGTGTTCGAGCCACTCCTGAACTCGACGCATCTCGCCGCCAAGTTCCGACAGGGCATCGGTGATCTGCTCGATGAACGACACGAGCGCCAGCCGCGCGGCCTCAATCGCTTCGGTCGAATATACTTTGGCGGGTCCAGGCATGGTTGAGACAAGAGCTGAGAGTCAAGAGTCAAGAGCCAGAGACCGATTTGGGATGTTCGGAGAAGAGTTCTGGCTCTTGACTCTTGACTCTCAGCTCTTGTCTACCTCTTACTCTTTACCTTTGTTGCAAATAATCTTCAATTCGCTCGGCTTTGCGGAGCAAGAAGGGGGCGTGTTCGTTGGTAATTTCGACGTAGCGGCCAATCACCTTCATGTGTTCCTCGAAATCTTCGACGAACTTCTTGTGCTCCTGATCGCGCCACGAGGCCCCGAGCGAGTGCAACTGGGCGCGGAGCGCGGTGAGACGTTCTTCCAACTCTTGGTTGAACTTCTTGAGGTTCTGGGCGAACCTGCGAAGTTCCACGGGATCGACAATAGCTTGAGACATGGCAAGTTCCTGGCGAGCGCGAGAGGAGGTCGGCACGCTCGTATCGAGCGATTTCATCGCGAACCGGTCGAAGCCGCGCCGCCTCGTGTCACGGGAATAACACACGGCCACGCGGCCGCACCGCAACCACGGCGAGTCACCCTGGCTCCTCAAGTTCTATTATAACCTTACTCGGGGAGGCCGGAAAACGTAGGCTCTTTGTCGAACGCGAACCGGTCGTGGCTGGCTTCCCGAGTAGTCCGGGCCAAGTAGGTTTAATCCCGCGTATCGCAAAGTCCCGCGAGCCGGCCAGCTACTGCTGCCCGGCAAACGAGCGAAAGGCTCCGCAAAGTCGAGACATTCAGTACAGCTTCACCCATAGCTCTAACACAAAGCGGGGGGCCATTCCACCGAAACGCGTGGGCACCCCAATCATCAAGGTGGCGTCCTAAAATCGAGTCCCACTTGCAACTTTTATAAACGGCGCTTGGCAACCGCGCAAAGGGCTTCGTACAATGAAAGGGAGCAGTACGTTCGAAGTTCTTGGCAACGGTGGCGGAGTTGCCCCCAACGAGGAGAGATCATTTGTTAACCGAGCTAGAAGTTTCGCGCAGTTGGAACCAGATGTTCAAGGCTAAGCAGTTTGAGGCGGAGGTCTTCGATCGGGCCGAGCAGTTGTTGGACGAGCTAAGGCCCGAAAGCCCGCTTCGCCATCGTCTCTCGGGCGAGCTGGATGAACTGCGTCGCATCCACGAGAACAAGCACAGCATTCGGGCGTGAGCACGGCTAACAGCCCGTTGAAAAAGTCAACGGGCTACGTCATGGCATGGATGCCATGCCAAAACAGCGACCCAAGTCGCTGTTTTGCGAGCCGCGACGAGCTTGGCTCCGAGCTTGGCGAGGTTGAAAGACGCCACGATGGCGTTTTTCAAAAGGCTGCTAAGCCGGCTCATAACGCATCGAGAATGGCCTTGCGACCTTCTCCCACGGGGCATTGCTCTCTACCCAAATGAAATCTAACGGAACATGAAGCGTTCTTGCCCAGATGAACTGAGCGATCACAAGCATGAGCCGATCTTGAGCTTGTAAGTGGAAGCGAGCGACAGCAATGGTACTGCTGGTTACTTTCGTCGGTCGAGTCGGCCAGACTTGGTGATCGCGCGGTGCAAGCGCCAGCCGAGGAACGCGCTCAGCATCACCCCCAACGTGCCCGGGACCGAAACGCCCCGGAAGGCCCAAGAATCTTGGCTGATGAGGAGCGAGGAGCCGAGAAACAGCGAACTGGTAAGAAGCCCCAGGACGAGGCGGTTGACGCTGGGTTCGAGGCCTCGGTGATCGAGATGCACATCGAACTTGCCGCTCTCGACTTGCTGTAAGATGTCGCGAAGCCGCCGGGGCAGGACTTCGGCCAATCGCTCGACTTCCGAGTAAATGCGTCGTGCCTTGCGAATATGCCGGGCGGGCGAAAGGCGTCGGCGAAGCATCTTCCGTTGGTACGGCTCGATCAGTTCCATCAGGCTGAAATGCGGTTCGAGCAACCGTGCCGTGCCTTCGAGCATCACCAGCACTTTGATCAGCATGGCCAGTTGCGGCAGAAGTGCAATCTGGTAGCGCTGGACGATTTCGATCATTTCGGTTAGCGCGCCGGCGAGATCAAAGTTATCGACCGGCTGGTTGGCGTAATGGTTAACAAACTCGGCCAAATCCACGCTGAGTGCGGGTTCATCAAGCCCCGGCGGGACCGAACCAAGCCGCATGACGAGCGACGTGAGTTGCTGCGAATCTTGCGAAACGATGGCGATGAGAAGGTCTTCGACATCTTCGCGCAGTTGTTCATCGAGTCGGCCAACCATGCCGAAGTCGAGCAGGCCGATTGCCCCGCCAGGCAACACGACTAAATTGCCCGGGTGGGGGTCGCCGTGGTAGAAGCCGTGCTGGAAGATCATGTCCAGATACAACTGAGCGCCGATGCGCGCAACGTTGGAACGCTCGACGCCTGGCATATCGCGTACGGCCGAGTCGCTGAGTTTCGCTCCATCGAGCCATTCCATCGTCAGCACACGGCCGGTGGAATGCTCGGGATACAACCGCGGTATGCAAACCTTTGGGTTCTTGGCAAAGTTGCGAGTGAACTGCTGCAGGTTGCGGGCCTCGCGGGCAAAATCGCATTCGCGCCGAATGACGCGGCGGAACTCGGCAACCGTGGCGACGGGACGGTAAGGTTGAAGCTCGGGAAGCTTCTCGGCAAGCTGTGCGAGGCCGCCCAAGATTTCTAGATCGACTTCCATGCGGCGTCGAATGCCCGCGTGCTGCACTTTGACGGCCACCACGTCGCCCGTACGAAGTCGAGCCCGGTGCACCTGACCGATCGAAGCCGAAGCGACTGGAGCTAGGTCGAACTCGGCGAAGAATGATTCCAGCGGTGCCTGAAATTCGCACTCGACCGTTTCGCGCACGACGTGCGGTTCATCGCAGGCAACATTGGATTGCAGCCTTTGCAATTCCTGCGCGAGCGGCATGCCGACCTGGTCGGGCCGCGTGCTTAGGATTTGGCCCAGCTTGATGAACGTGGGGCCTAACTCCTCGATGGCCATTCGGATGCGCGTTTCGCGGCTAAGGTGGGCCAGCTTTTCACCATCGCGATTCTTCAAGAAACCTTTGACCAACGCGAGGTCAAAGCGACTCACCCAGTCGGCCAATCCATATTTGCTCAATATCCCCAGGATTTCGCCCCAGCGATTGACGTTGCGATACACATGAGGAAGGGTCGTGATTCGCATGAGCATTCTGCCTTGCACTGGCGTCGCGGGGCCAGTTCTTTCATCCTTCCTCAATTCTCGACCACGGCGTCAAGGAATTCAATCAGGGGGCGGGAACAAACAGGGCCGAGCAGCAATTAACTTTGGGCCGAGAAGTAGGTGCCGCGAGCCGAGCGGCACATTTTGTGAAAGTAATTATGGAGTTGACAATTCCGTGTCCTGCTCGCGGCTTGCGGGACCTACTTTGACCCCCTACGCGGTTGGAAAACCGATCGGCCCGGTGGGAACGAGTCGGCCGGAATCTAGCTCCATGCGGCGTGAAAGGAGCTTGGCGAGGGGTTCGCTATGGGTGACGACGACCAGGATGGCATTGCGTTCGGCCTGCAACTCGAGCAAGAGCCTGCCGACGGATTCGGCGGTCGAACGGTCGAGATTCCCGGTCGGTTCGTCGGCTAGGATGAGCGTTGGTTCGCGGACCAGGGCACGGGCGATGGCCACGCGCTGGCGTTCGCCGCCGGAAAGTTCAGCCGGCCTGTGCCGAAGCCGCTGGGCCAAGCCGACTCGTCCCAACAATTCGGCCGCCCGGTGCTGGTCGTCGGTCGTGGCGACCCCATCGGCCAGGAACGGCACGAGCACGTTCTCCAGTACCGTGCATTGCGGCAACAAGTGGTGCTCTTGAAACACAAAACCGATGTTCTCGAGTCGAAACTCGGCCAGGTCGGCCTCGGCAAGTTGAAATGGATTCTCGCGGGAAAGCGTCAATCGACCCGAGGTCGGTGGTTCCAAGGTTCCGAGAATCGAAAGGAGCGTACTCTTGCCTGAACCGCTGGGGCCCAAGATCGCCAAGTTCTCACCTCGCCGAAGTGAAAACGACACGCCTGCCAACACACGTAGCGGTTCCGTGGGGGTGAGGTATTCCTTCACCACGTTTTCGACGACCAGTTCGGCAGGCGTAGCACTGCTGGCCATAAGACACTGGGGAATGGGGACTGGGGGCGGGGGTTAAACGTTTGACCGCCATGCGGAGCGTAACGCGACGCAAGGCAACCGTGCATCGTTCCAATTCGACGGACCTTTGCAGTACGGTGTACGAAGCGAAACCGGTACGCGAGAGCGTGCAATCCAACCGCGCTGTTGTTAGGTGGCCATATCGCGAAGCTTGGCCGCAATATCCTGGGGGATCGGGATCGACACGGGGGCTTTGCCATGAGGAACGCGGCAGCAGACGCTGGTCATGCAGCCCGTGGCGACACTGCGCCCATGTTGCGAGAAAACGAATCCGTACTTTACGCTCTTCGTTCCGACGTGTTCGACGGTAACGTCGATATCAAGAACATCTTCGCACTTAGCGGGAGAGTGAAATTCGCACGAGGCCGCCACGCGAGGAAAAGAGATCACGTCGCCATTGGTTTGCGAATAAACGCTGAAGCCGAGATTGCGAATGAGCTGATGCTCGGCCGCTTCCATGAACCGAAAATAGGCGGAGAAGTGCATGATGCCGGCCATGTCGGTATCTGAAAACTCGACAAACCGGCTGGTATGAAAAGGCGTGGGCATGGGAGAGACTAGAGCTAAGAGTCAAGAGTCAAGAGTCAAGAGCCAATCAATCTGGCACTTGACTCTTGTCTCTTAGCTCTTGACTGGGTCAGTCGCCCACGTAGGGCAGCAGGGCCATGAAGCGGGCTCGCTTGATGGCGCGGGCAACAGCGTGCTGGCTCGCGGCGTGGCACCCCGTTTTGCGACGGCTAACGATGCGACCATGCCGATTCGTCAGTTTCGACAACAGGTCCAGGTCCTTGTAGTCAACGTACATCGGTCGCGGCGGCCGGCCATCGATGTAAAGCGGATCACGCTTGGCAACCTTCTTAACGGTCTTGTTGCGCTTGTTGCGGTCGTTACGTTCGTTGCGATCTTTGCGGTCTTTATTGTACGGCGGCATAAATTCAACCTGAATGCAAATAGAATTCTCTTTGCTAAGCACGGCATTGTAACGGAAAGTCCGGCCGTCGCCAAGATGCGGAAAATGGCTTTCTCGAAGGCTATCGAGGGGAATTACGCAGGTCGGCGTACAGTTGCCTGGTGCGGCGGGCCATTTCCGCGGCATGGTAGCGAGAGCGGATCGCTTGCTGTCCGGCAAGCCCCAAATCGCTTGCGAGGGTTCGATCCAGCATCAGCCTGCCGAGCTTGTCGGCCAGGTCGGCCGCATCATGGGGGCGATGGAGAAGCCCGCCTCCGGTGTCGGCGATGAGTTCTGAAAAGCTGCCGTGGTCGGGCAGCACGGTGGGCACGGCATTCGCCAGGGCCTCGAGCGCCGGCAGGCCCTTGGCTTCGCGGTAAATCGTGGGCGTGCTGAAGACGTCGAGCGATTGAAGAAATGCGATTTTTTCAAACCGGTCGAGCTCGCCGACGTACTCGAACCGGCCGGCGAGCGTTCCACCGGCGGCCTTCCGCTGAAGCTCCTGCAAGTAGGGGCGATCGCTTTCGCCCAGGTAGCCGCCCGCATGAAGTACGAACGGCGGCAAGTCGTTGCGAGCGGCAAGACGCTCGCAGGCTTCGAACAGCAGGTGAAGGCCTTTGTCCTCGCAGATGCGGGCGAAATAGCCGATGACGAGCGGCTCACCAGGCCGCTTTTCGACGCGGCAACCGTGGCCAGTCAGGTTCAAGCCGTGCGGCACAACGTGGATTCGCTCGCGGGCAACTGACAGGTAGCTGGCCATGAAATCGGCGTAGGCATGATTGAGCGCCACGAAGGCATCCACATCGCCGGTTCGTTCGCGAAGGTGAGCGCGAGCTTCCGCGTGGAACGGGGCTGGCAGTTTCTCCAAAAATAGGTCTTCGCCCGAAAGCTGGCACACCACCGGCGGACCGCACCGTTGCCGAATCATTCGTGCCATGCCGATTTGCAACGAGTTGGAAAGGTGAACGAGATCGGGTTTCACTTCGTCCAACAGCCAGGCGACGAGTTTTTCGATTTCCTTGCGTTGGCGGCCAGCCTCGCCACGGAGCATGGAAACCGTCATGTCGCCGAGTTGGGTCGGGTCGACGCTGCTGGCCCGACGCGACAACGTGCTTAGCAGCGTCGGCGAATCGAGAAGCCGATCGAACCACCACGGCGTGTAACGGAAGAGCGCTGCCTTCTGCTGCAAATACACGTTGATGCCGCCAAAAAAAATGCGGCCGATGCTGACATCCGGTTCATCGGTACGCAGTGGCGTGTAAGTGGGAACAAGCACAACCTCTTCCCCCTGGGCAAGCAGCGAGGCCGCCAGCGTGTTGTCGTGCAAGCAACTCCCACAGTACATACCAGCCGCACCAGCAGTGATATAGGCGATGCGCATGGGAGGAACGAGGAACGAGGGTGAAAGGGCAAAGGGCGAAGGGGCTTAGCGGCGGCTACAGTTTACTCGCCCTGGCAACCCGCACTTAACGCCACCAACCTTGGCCAATTGCAATCCGCAATCCGTCATTCGTCATTCGCCGCTACCTTACAATCTCCAATAACTGCACGGTGGGGCGGTGCTCAACGAGGATTTGGGCGGTTCGGCCGTAGGTGGTTTGGGTTGGATTGCAGTCGAAGTGTTCACACAGCACAGGGCCGGGCTTGATCTTCCAGAGCGCGATCAGTTCGACTTTGCGGAGGAGGTTATGCTCAATCAGCACACGGCCAAGTGGAGACTTCTTGCTGGTGATCTCTTGCTGGACAGTGTCTGGCAAATCGGCAAGCCCTACCCGCATCACGCCGAATTGTACGATGGCGTTATCGGATTGGCGACGAAGGATGCTGGCCCGGGCATAGCTGGTTTCATCCCGCCATTCCGCTAAGGCCTGAAGCAAAACGGGGGAGTGGTAATACGTCTCGAGCGCCACGGTCATATGATCGTGGTGGGCAAGAAGCCCGCGAGCGGCCTCGGATAGGTCGTCGCAAACGACTGGCTCGAAGTGTCCGATCTCCGCCAGGCTCGAATAGAACAGCGAAGCCAAGCGAGTTACGCTGGGCAGATCGAGGTTCGCTTCGGAGGTGGAGAATTCAGGGGAGGTCAACGGGCAGGAACGGCCAACGGGCGACAGGCTTCGCCCGCCGCTGCAGGTTGCTGCAGGACCGTCTCGATCAGGTGGTGGGCCAAGCGGCCGAGCGATTCCGGAGCTAATTCATCGGCAACGTGGAGTGCCTTACGGCGATGCTCCTCGACCAGTTGAAGCGCCTTTTCAAACGAGCCGGCCTGTTGGAACAAAGCGCGAATCTGCTTGAATACCGCCGGAGTGGCACGCCCCTCGGCCACCAGAATCTCAAGGTCCCGACGGTCGTCGGGTTCCAGGCCTTCGAGCGCAAGCGCCCAGAGGACGGTCGGGCGACCGCCCAGCACATCGCCACCCAACGTGAGTTTGTTGAAGTCGTCGCCGTGCCAATCTTGCAAGTCGTTGAGGATTTGGAATGCGATCCCCAAGTGCTTGGCCAGTTGCGCGACGGGTAGTTCATACTGTTCGGCTGGCCCGGCAAGCCGCAGGCCGCTGTAGAGCGCGGCCTCGAACGCGGGCGCGGTTTTCAGGGCGTAAATATTCAAGGCTTCGGCCGGGGAAAGCCGTTTGTTGCGGCTGTCTCGCCAGACGAGTTCGGCCCCCTGTCCTTCGCTTAGTTTCGTGTGGGCATCGGCGAGTTTGTTGAGGATATCGGCCGCGGCCGCTGCGCCGAGGACCGGCGTATCGCGGCAGACCAACCGGTACCCGAGGCCAATGAGGTAATCGCCCACGTTGATGGCGGTGGGTACCCCATGCTCGATATGAAGCGTTGGGCGACCGTAGCGGTATTCATCGCCATCTTGGATATCGTCGTGAACGAGCGAGGCTTTGTGAAAGGCCTCGATCGAAATGGCGGCGCGGCGAACCGCGTCGGCAAGCGGATCGGCGGGCGAGCCGATCGTTGAGCCGTTGGTCGAGTTCGACAGCCGGTCATCGCCCGAACGGGCCTGATAAGCCGCGAGTGTGATGAACGGCCGGGCGTACTTGCCGCCCTTCGCCAGGAAGTCGTATGCGATTGCTTCGGTGGCGGCGATCGGTTCCAAGGCCGCGGCACCCCGCCCGTTTACCTCATCAAGGCGCGGGCCTCCCCGCGCACGGGGCACCAACCGCTCCAGTTCTTCCGGCTCGAACATCCGCCGCGCGGCTCGCAACAGAGTCGCGTAATCGGCGAATTTCGAAGCAGGCGCATCCTGTTGCGCAGCAGACATGGGTCTTACCTATATCCTATTTCTTCTCGAACCGCCGCGAAAGGAGATTGCCCAACCGCGCCGCAGCGCATGAAGGGCAACCGGAATCGCGTCTCGCGGTCGGTGCAATTGCGTTCACAAAACACGGTATTCGGCGGGCTTCAGGAATTGGCCAGTACGGCGGCGGGAGGGACGGGAGTTCGTCGCTCTAGTGTCTTTGCCAACGCAGCCAATGCCGTCACCAGTGGATACAACCGCTCATGATACCATATTTGCCCGAACGTGAAACCGAGGGTGGCGGGCGTTCGGTGGCGGTCCTCTTCAATGGCGGTGGCGAGCCATGCCACGCCACGTTGAACGGCACGTTCGGCAGATTCCAAGCGGCCCATGTACGGAAGCAGGGCGACCACAGCCGCCGCGGTTTCCTCGATGCTGCTGTGGCGGGCCAGTCGATCGTTCTCGCGCCAGGAGCGGCGTTTTCGTTCAGAAACGTCGTCGGAAAAGTCGTCGGAATAATCGACGGGCAAGCGAGGCGGTCCCCACCCCCCCGAAATGTGTTGCGAGGCAGTTAACCAAGTGGCGGCCCGTTGTGCCAAAGAGCTACCGGCTTGGTCCAATTCCCCGAACGCGGCCAGCACCTGGGCGGTGCCAAGGACTAAGTTTGCACCATCGGGCTGATGAGCGTTGCCGAACCATCGGGGCACAAAACTTCCGTCGTCGCGTTGACACGATTCAAAATACGCGACCGCCCGAGTCGAGGAATCGGCGATCCGGGCGACGAGCGTGCGGAGCGAATCGCCGCCACCCACAGCGGCCAGTTGCGACTTCCATTGGCGTTGCCAAGCGGCCAATGCCCGCAACGCAATGGCGGTGGCATCCACGCAGCTGCCACCAACGGGGTGATCGGCGTCCTCGCGGCAATAAGTTGACCAGCCCCCATCCGCACTTTGCAAGTCGAGCATCCACGCTACGCCTCGTCGGGCAGCACGCTCGATGCGGTCGCGGGATTCGTCGCCACGGAAAGGCCACGCGCGGGCCAGCGCCAAAAGCACTTCCCCCGTGGCGGTCGTACTGGGCATCGCGCCGGTGGAGCTGCTTGCGGCCCAGCCGCCCGCTGGCGCACCGGTCAACCCACTCGCCGAAGTCTGCTGATGATGCAGCAACCACGCGATGCCTTGATCACACACCGGATTGCGCGTTTGAATGCCTGTTTGGTTGTGTGACGATGATGGCAATGTTAATGGCGATGTTGGCGAAAGCGACGGCAGCGACCCTTCGTGAGGGCGATCGCCATTCGCTTCCCACGGGCAAACCAGCAGGCTTTCGACCGCATGGGCCGTGTTCGTAATCGATTGATCGGCAACGATGGCCCAACTGGCATCGCAACGCATTGAGCTGAGGAGGAACTCGACCCCCTGTCGGACGATGGGGTGGTTGCGATCGACAGCGCCTGCCAGGCACACCACAACAAGGGCCGTGACGAAAGGCGATGCGAGGTAACTGCCGTCGGTAGCTTGCAAGGGTTCGAGGTCGCCAAGAGCGAGCCGCGCGGCATGGTGCCGGATGAACCGCCGCAAAGGATTCGTGGGCGGATCCTGATGAAATTTGGCGATACCGGCGGCAAGCGCGATCGGTGCGGAATAACGGGCGCCGGGGGGATACGCATGGCCGCGGAACCGCCGGGGCAGGCAGTGCCACTCAAAGGCGAGCGCCGGAACCTGCCGCCAGGAGATGCAATCGGCCAACGCGCAGTTGGCCAGGATAGCCGCAACGTAAGGTTTGTTTCGTCCCAGTTGGCGGCGAAGCCCGGCAACCGTGTCTTGGGCCGCAAGATAGGCATCGGCCCGAGCCATCAGGTTGGCGTACTTGGCCGGTATGCCGGTGAGCCGAAACGCACTCTGCACGAGCATGGTGGCAGCCACGTTCGATTCGGCTCCATCGCAATCGCCCCAACCGCCATCGTCGTTCTGGCGTCGGGCCAACCAGTGGACACAATCAAACAACAGCTCGCTAAGATCGCCGCGAACCAACTGGTCGAGCGATGCCTCGGATCCCGCGATGGAACGCCCGCTACTGCCATTCGATGGCTCGCTCGGAGGAATGGCCAACTCGGGGCGATGCGACAGCACCAGCGCGCTAACGGCCGCAGCCGTCGCCACCGGCGAACTGCTCGTTTCGCCCCGCCAAAAGCCCTCGGGCGAACATTCGGCCAGAAGATCGGAACGCACCGACTTGTAAGCAATGTTGAGGCGTTCGAGATCGAACTCAAGATTCATGGAACGAACGCAGTTGTAACTGCGTCTAAACCCGGCCTAGGTAGGTTTGAGCCGGAACTCCGCCAGAAACAATCCAATCGTATGAACTGCGGCGGTAGAAACCATCACCCCTCGGCGCCACCCCTGGCCGAAGCACACCGGCTCCGAGCCGCGTGCGATAGGAAACTTCTGCATGAAAAACCGTGCGCTGCTAGTTGCACGAACCCAATGCCTCATCGAACTCCGTTTCCACAGGGTTTTATTGTAAACCGGCTTCGCTCGTAGCGTCCACAGCCCCGCCCGGCCACGGTGAGGCGGTCAATCGCCTAACGGTTATGCCACAAGCGGTTACGTCGATCTTGTTAGGGGCAAATTTTCGGGCGTAGGGGGCGAATTCGTTAGGCTTTTCTGAACTCGGCTCGGTAAACAGGCAGGGCCGCTAGACGCATTCGCCGCTCGAAATGAGTGCGGTAATCTAGCTCGTGCATCGCTGGGCGTTCGACCACTTCCAGGGGGCCTGCAAGCGCCGTCTTGGTCGCCAGAAGCTCGAGCGTTTCGTCAAAACGCTCGTGGACGTCGGTCCAATAATGAAGCGATCCGCCCGGCACAAGCACTCGCTCGACGTGGGCAACAAACACCTCGTTCAGCACACGCCGCTTGTGATGCCGCTTCTTCCACCACGGATCGGGAAAGTACACATGCACGGCGGCAAGCGAATTGGCCGGCAGCAAGTCTGCAAAGATCGGCTGGGCATCGCCCTGAACCATCACCGCGTTTGCAAGTTGCTGGCGAGCCAACTTGGCGGCGGCGAACCGGGCGTACTTCGTCGCGATCTCGATGCCGAGAAAACTGTGGGTCGGGGCGGTCGTCGCCGCCGACTCCATGAACAGCCCCTTGCCGCTGCCAACTTCGACCTCTAGCGGGGCTAGGCGGCCGAAGAGTTGCTCGGCATCCCAAGGTCGCGGCAGGTCGCCGGGCAACTTCAAGTACCGGTCCAGGTCCAGTGTTGGATCGATTTTGCGTAGGGCACGGCGCGCCATGAAAAACTTCCCGTTGAACGCTAGGAGGAAAAGGGGGGGATCCATTCTCGCGGCTGTCTAGTCCGCATTTCTCACAATCAAAACGACGGAGCCACGGAGCCACGGAGGCACGGAGAAAACCAAGTAGCAAGTACCCCTACCCCAATGAACGGCGGAAACACCCTGTTTCGTAGCTACGGCCGGTTGACCTTGCTTCAAACGATCTCTTGGCTTTTTCCCCGTGACCGCTGTGTGCTCGGTGGTGAGAAATCCGGGCTAGCCACCATGATCGCGGGGAGAAGCAAGCATGGCACCTAACTTATTCGCCCACGACCAAATTGCATCCTTTCAAGTTGCAGCTTACCGGGGCGGGTCCTTGAACTGAAAAAAAGATTCGATCTCTTTGGGCCAGTCGGCCCCAGTTGGTGAAGCACCGAGGGAAAGGAGCGGCATCAAGAGGAGACCGGCCACGAATCCGCCGATGTGAGCCCAAAAAGCGACCGGCTCCAGGGCGACGCCCCAGAACCCGAGCAGCCCGCTGACCAGTTGCAGTACGAACCACACGCCAAGCACGACGAGCGCCGGCAGATCGACAACCGTAATAATGACAAAGAAAACGAGGGTTCTCACCAGGGCCTTGGGAAATGTAATGGCATAAGCGCCCAGGACGGCCGCCACGGCACCACTGGCACCGATCACGGGCATGGTGCCTTGCGGATCGGTGGCCCAAAAGGTGAGCGTTGCCAGGATACCGCTGACCAAATAGAACGCCAGGTAGACGAGGTGCCCTAGCCGATCTTCGATGTTGTTGCCGAACACCCACAACATCCACATATTGAGTGCAACGTGAGCCAGGCTCCCGTGAAGGAACATTGTCGTGAGAAGCGTTGGATACACGGCCGCCGGCGAGGTGGATAGCTGAGCGAGGACCATGTTTGCCGCTCGTCCACGGCGGCCCCTTGTTTCGATCTTCGCAACGACCGGTTTGCCCTGGCCAACGTTCGTCAGCCGAGCCGGCATAAAGCCGTGCTCGATTGCGACCTGCTGTTGGGCTGCCTGGGGAAGAGACCAACTCCAAGCCATGACCGCTGCATTCGCCACGATGAGAAACAACGTAACGAGGGGGAATCGCCGATGCGGATTCAGATCAAAGAGCGGGAAGATCATGGCACAAAACGACCGTCGTGGCACGGACTTTAGTCCGTGGGGGGCGGGCTGAAGCCCGTGCCACGAATTGCGACTGCAGGTTGCGATTGCGGTTGCAGCCCGCGTCTGGCAGGGACAAGGACCGAGCCAAGTAAGTTTGGATCACAAACGGGCGACTACCCCCGCCCGCCGAGGGCTTCTACCGGGATCGGAATCCCGCTGAGTTGACCTTCGCACACCAACTGTTCGCGGACCAGGCATTGAAACCGGCATCGAATCATGGCACCAACGCGCAACTGGAGTCTTTGAGCCAGAATGACCAGCCGATCGCCCGGAACAACCGTGCCGCGAAAGCGGACGTTATCCATGCCACCGAAGCCGACCACCTCGCAGCCCAGCAGGTTATGAAGTTGCGAGTGGTAGCTGCACATCTGGGCGGCCGCTTCGCACATGAGTACGCCCGGCATGAGCGGCATCCCCGGCATGTGCCCGCGTACCCAAAACTCCTTCTCGGTCAGGTCTTTGTAGCCTGCGCAGATGCCCTTGACCGGATCGTCGTAGACGATCGCCGTCAACTGCTCCATTTCGAATCGCTGGGGGATAATTCGCCGAATCTCCTCGATATCAGCCACGATGTGATCGAGGTCGTAATCGGAGGATTCGAGAATCAGGTCTTTTTGGGGCACAAGAGCCTCGATCGGGCAAAGAGCGCAGAAGGGCCACCGTTCGGCGGATTAGGTCTTTACCTGATGACGACGGCTCTTGCGGGGCCGGCTGCACGCGGGCCGTCGACCATGATTCGCTTTCTTCACTTTTCTTCCTGGCTTAGCCATGAAACACTCCTCAAAGGAACAGTTGGCGGGGATTCGCTCCGAAGCCCAACGGTACCGCAGACCGCTCGGACAATCGACCATCGACCAATTCCGCC
This sequence comes from Pirellulales bacterium, assembly GCA_020849945.1. Classification (GTDB taxonomy): domain Bacteria; phylum Planctomycetota; class Planctomycetia; order Pirellulales; family Lacipirellulaceae; genus JABDGM01. Next base: position 20,165 of record JADZFK010000082.1, read on the forward strand.
GACCTGGCCGAGACCCGCAAATATACCATTTCGCGGCACTCACGGGAAGCGGCCCTGGGCGCTGCTTCAGGGCCGAACATGAATAACGGATCGGTCCTGACGTTCACGGCGTCTACGGTGTCAACGTCAACGGTATTGGTGTATTGGCTGATTACCGTTGACAATAGACACGGCGGACAGCCCGCCTGTTGGCTGTTGGCATCAGGTCCGGGACGATCGCAGCGAGAACGACGGGCTTTCCCGTACGTGCTTGGGTGCGGAAAACCGGGTTGGCCCTAGCGTTTCGAGGTCCAACGTTCCAGGAACGGGCAGTTCGCGGTTGTATGGGGGCCAGGAGAAGTGGCCGGAGTGCATTACCGCTGAGTTTTTCCGCGGTTCGTTGTTGCGGTGCTGCCGAACGATTCGGGTTGTTGTATACCCCGGTTGCGGGCGACCTGTTGCTGGTTGCGTTGCATTTGCGGCTTCTTCTTGATGCGATAGAGTTGTGCCACCTGTTGGCCTGGCGGCGGGATGACGTGGATCTTCGGATCGTCGATGACCCACGGGGTTGACCACGTGCGGCCGTTGTCCCAGTTGGCCACGTTGAAGAAGAAGTTGTTGAATCGCAGGGCCTTCATGCCGTAAGGGTAGCTGGACATCAGGAAATCGTCTTTCGTGAGATCGGCCACGCCTTGGTGGGCATAGTAATGAACCTGGCCATCGGCCGTAAACGACATGCCGAGGGTCCACCAGCCGGGTTCCTTGATATCGAGGCTGCGAATGTCGCGGCCCAGGCGATCGCCGCGGAGTGTGAGCTTGGCGCCGATCTCAGCGCCATCGTCGGTTTTCTTCTTCTGATACAAGATGAACATGCCGGGCCAGTATTCCTCGGAGGTGCCGTCGGGGTTGCGGCCGTAGCAATCGGCCCGCATGCCGAACGAGGGGCCGTTGCGTTTTTCCCATTGGTCCCACTCGGGCAAGTAAACGCGGACCGAGCAGTTTGGCTGCCACGCGATGGGGATCGACTGGCCGAGCTTGCGGTTGCACATCATGAGAAGGTCATCTTGCTGTTGCGAGTTGCTGTAAGTGCCTGGGATGCCCGAGTTCTTGGTGGCGAACATCAGGGCACCGGTGCTGCCTTCAATGCCGCCGGCCGGTGCGGCGATGCGCTTGACCACGTCGGGTGTACCGCGTTTACCCCCTTCGTGCCAGAGCCCGTTGTTCGAGTATCCGCCGGGCGAACGCTGGATTTTGTCTTGTTCGTGGCTGCTCTTCGGATGGTTATAGCGGTAGTTCCAGTTGGCATCTTCGAAGTTATCGCAGCAATCTTGCAAGAACTCGCCAGTACCGGGCACGATTGGTTCGGCAGCCCGAGCGGGGCACACGGTGTTGAATAGCACCGCTACAACGACGAGCAGCGCGGATACAAGTGATTGGCGCTTCATGAGATTTCCTTCCCTGGAAAACCAGTGATAAACGAGGCAGCAGCGGGTATTGTTTCCGACCCAGAGGGCCGGGCTATCGATCGGGGCGGCTGCGAGGGGGCGGCGTGGTCGCCCTCAGTTTCTATCGACTGCCTGGCCGAGGCTACTCAACCGGAATTACCGCGCATCGCGCAGCGATCGGTGCCAGCACATAGTTCGCAAGCAGTGACATCACCGCGCGCATGGGCCAGGCAATGCTCAATCCGCTCTTCAATCACTTGAAACATCAGCGGATGCAGCCCGAATGGGGCCGTGACAAGATACCGAACGCCCGGGTGCTTGGCAGCTGCCGCGGCGGCCAACCGTGGAATGTCTTCATCCCAATGTCGCCCGGGCAACAGGAAGTAAGGAAAGACAACGATGGTTGTCGCTCCATGCGCTACGCAACGATCGAATGCCGTGGCCACCGAAGGCTCGGCCAATTCCATGTGCGCCGGCTCGACGATCGAGTGCCCCGTTGCCGCCGTAAAGGCCGCGACCACTTCGAGCAGCAGGTCGTTGCTCTCGGCACGCCGCGACCCATGATCGACGAGAATTACGCCGAATGAAGGAATTGGGTGCATTGCAGTTCGTGTGAATCCAAAGTATTACTTCGGCTTTCGGACGTCCTCGCGGGGCCCAACGGTGATGGTGCTGGTGGCGGAGAGGGGGTAGGTTTTTAGGATGGATTGAATTTGATCGGGCGAGACGTGGTCGAGGGCTTGCAGGTCATCGGCCACGGTGCGGTATTCGTGGCGCTGGAGCCAGTTGCCGCCGAGGTTGAAGAGGCGGTTTTGTGGCCGCTCGCTGCCGAGCACGACCCGGGCCTTTACTTTGTTTTTGGCCTGGTGCAGTTCCTCGGCTGTCACGCCCTGTTGTTCGATGCCGAGCAGGATGCCTCGCAATCGTTTGAGGTTGTCTTCCACCAGATGGGGTTCGCAGGCGAGCCACGTGTAGAACATGCCGGCACCGAGATATTCGTAATGACCAAGGCTGGCGGTTTCGGCATGGCCGGGGTCAACCAGTTCCCAGTACATGCGGCTGCCCGAGTCGTCGCCGACGATCGTGGCCAGGAGCTTGGCGGCATAACGGGCCGGGTCTTCGGAAGCGGGTGCATCGGCAAGTTGCAGCACGTACTGTTGTGTGGCCGAGGGGCGATGAACGACTTCGAACTTCGGCGTGGGGGCGGCGCGGGGCACGTCGCGATGGGCCGAGCGAGGTTGCCATGTGCCGCAGCGTTTGGCGACCTGCTCGACGAGTGCGTCGAAATCGACACGGCCCGCGGCGGCGACGAACACGTTGTCGGCCGCGTAGCGCGAGTCGAAATAAGCACGCATTTGCTCGGGTGTTAGGCCGCCGACGCTTTCGCTCGTACCCAGCACACTGCGAGCCAGCGGATGATGGCCCAGATGAAGCAACTTGAGCCGGTCGTCCATGCCGAACGGCGGTTGATCGAGATACATTTGAATCTCTTCGAGGATGACTTTCTTTTCCATCTCGAAGTCGTCGGGCCGCAGGCTCGGGCGAAGGATATCGGCCAGAATATCAATGCCGGCTTCTTGGTACTCGGGTAGCACCGAGGCGTAGTAGGCCGTCGTTTCTTCGCTGGTGAAGGCATTGTAGTGGGCACCGATCTCATCAAACTCGCGGTTCACATCATCGGCACTGCGTCGCGGTGTGCCCTTGAAACACATGTGTTCCAAAAAATGGCTGACGCCAGCCACGTCGTCGGTTTCATCGCGCGAGCCGGTGCGAACCAGGAAGGCCACGCTCATCGAGTGGGCGTCGTCGTTCGTTTCGGCGATGATATCGAGGCCGTTTTCCAGGCGGTGATGGCGGAATTGCATGGGACGTGTGAGGGGAGTAGGGGAGTAGGGGGATGATGGCGAGGCGGAAGCGTTAGCGCCTGCGGAGATCGTGGCCATAAGCGGTTGCATGAATCTCAGCCGGTTCCTGGTGGCATGGTCAGTGGGTCGGGGCCGAGTGTGACGACAAGCAGATCGCGTGGAGGGTTTTCTCGCAGAAAGGCGTTGATCGTTTCGGCTGAAAGGGCGTCGACGAGTCGGCCGACTTCGTCGAGCGAGCGGACCCGGCCGAGGTGGTACCAATCGCGGGCGAGCGAACCGCTGCGGGCCGAGGTCGATTCCTGCTGCATGATGAGCGAGCTTTTGATGCGGGCCTTGAGCCGATCGAGTTCGCTCTGCTCGATCCCTTTGCCCAATCGTTGAAGTTCGGCAACGGTAACGTCGAGCGTTTCTTGTGCCCGTTCGGCCGTGGTGCCGGCGTAGCACAGCACGGCGGCGCGATCGCGTTGTGTGTGGAGCGAAGCGTAAACGGTGTAACACAGGCCGCGGCGTTCGCGCACTTCGGTGAAGAGCCGCGAACTGGAACCGCTCGATAACACGCCGACGGCCGCCCAGGCTTGAAAGTAATCGGGGTGATTGTAGGGAATCGTGGGATACGCGATGCCGACGTGCGATTGGCTGGAGGTGAAGGGAATGTAATTGCCCGTCGGGCGGCCGTTGCCGGTAGCAGGCTCGGCCACGTTGCCAGGTTGCCAATCGCCAAACAGTTCTTGAATGGTGTTGCAAAGGCGTCGCCAATCGAAGTTGCCGGCGACGGAAAGGATGGTTCGTTCGGGCCGATAGTGGCGCTCGTGGAACGTGCGGACGTCGTCGGCCGTGGTGGCTCGCAAGTCGGGCTCCGCGCCCAAACTCGAACGCCCCCAGGGATCGGGGTACTGGCGGCGGCGAAGTTCGATCATCAGCTTGTGGCTCGGGTCGTCGTCCAGCGAACGCAGTTCTTGCAGGCACGTATTGCGGCCTGCTTCGAGTTGGTCAGCAGGCAAGAGGGGACGACGCAGCAAATCGGCAAACAGGCCCAGCGCGGCGTAAAGGTTGTCTTTCAGCGTGGCACCGTGGTAAGAAGCTTGGGCGACACCGACCGATTCGCCCCGTTCGACGCCAAGATTTTCGAGGTCCGAGATCCAAGTGCGGCTATCCCGAGGCCCCGCGCCGCGGAGCATCATTTCACTCGTGAGCGACGCAAGCCCCGCCCTTCCCACCGGATCATACGAACAGCCACACGGCAATAAAAACGTGAAGGCCACCGATTCGACCGAAGCGTTCGGTTCGCCAACGAGCACCATGCCGTTGGTGAGAGTTTGAGAGAGGATTTCAGTCGTCATGCGGAGTTGTTGGGCGTTACTACTAACCACCGAGCACACAGGGTACACAGAGAACCCTGCATCGCGCGAGGTCGTGGAGTCATGATCGTTGAACAGGAACTAACCAAGAGAGCGGAGGGCGGGGTTTCGACGGGAGGATGACTTGCGGAGCGTGAATTACTATACAACCGATCTAGCCAAATTTCGGGGGCGACTAGGATTCCTAGAATTCGGCAAGCCGCCACGTTGCGGCAAGATCGGCAAGTGCCGTGGCATGGGATGGCCAATCGTGGAGGGTTGCCGGGTCGAAGTCGGCGCCATTCGGCCAAATAAGCGTGTGAACCTCCGGGTCGATCGTTACCTGCTTAAAGGATGCGGGGTCTTTCAGCGGGCCAAATAATGCTCCCGCCAATACAGGCTCGACGTCAATCAGTTGTTCCGAGCCGTCGTCATATTGAACACGAAGTTGGTACGCACCTTCTTGTTGAAAGGAGGCCACACGAAAAATAGGGTGGGTCATATTCGCACTCCACAAGGCTTATTCCAGCGGATCGATTGCCTGGGGGACATTGCCCGATTGCAAACGTTGCCATGCCCGCAACAATTCCTCCTGACGCAGTTCGGCCCAGGCTTCCACAAGACTCCGCTGCCGAACGTGGCAACTCACCTGCAATGATATCGATCGGTTCGAGCTGGAAGACTCCGAGATCATCCTATTAGTAGGCATGAAAATGAGGCGAATGGTGAGGTTCACCTACTTCCATATACATCTGGATGATGATCCCGAAGAAACGGCTAAGCTCAGGCATGGTTCCATTATAACAACTCGACAGGCCACGCATCACCTCTGGCACAAGGCTAATCTCTAGCACACAAGGCATCAGTGCGCGTCAAGAGTAGGCGAGTTCGACGGCCTTGAATAGTGTCTTCGTGCGGCGGAAGCCGAGGCGTTTGTACAGCCGCACGGCACCGTCGTTTTGGGCCGTCACTTCGAGGCATACGCGCGTGATGCCGACTTGCTGGAAGCCAGCCAGGGCGGCAAAGAGCAGCGCCGAGCCAAGCCCCAGGCCGCGGTGGGCGGGCAAGATGCCGATGTTCTGCACGGCACCGAGCTTGTGGGCCACTCGAATGCCTTGGATCGTGCCGCA
>JADZFK010000083.1 GCA_020849945.1 Pirellulales bacterium
ACTTCCTTGCTCATCGTACAATCCTCTCCACACGACCCGGTTCCCCATCGCCCAGCCAACCCCGACCAGGCTCCCAATTTCCGCTAGCAATCTACTCCGAACCAAAATCTGCCCGCAATAGCGTTCCTGCACCCTCCGCATGATGTTTCGCTCAACCGAACTTCGGTTGCTCGGAATCACAGTGGAAAATGGGGGATTGCAAATGGGTCATTTCCCATTGGCCAATTTCCAATGACCAATGGTCCATGATCAACCTACTTCCTCCGCGTGGCACGGAAGGTTGCGAGCCGGCTCATCGCAAGAAACAAGAGGCCCGCCAAACAGGCACCGATGGCATGGGGTTCTGGCACGGGCGAGCCGCCCAGCACCAACGTGCCGCCGCCCACGTTCGATCCGGCACCAAACAACGTTTCGCCGAAGTGAGACCGCCAGACCACGTAGTCGGCCGTATCGACATTTCCATCCAGATTGCCGTCGGCCGCGAGGTTGGTCGTCGAGCCGTAAGAAAACCGCCACAAACTGTAATCCTCCGAGTCGACTTCGCCGCTGAAATCGTAATCGCCGACCAGTCCGAACGGCAATGAATCGCCACTTACGGAAACCGCGATGGGAGTTGTGTCTAGCTCTCGAATATCGAACACGAGACCGTGCATCGGGTAGTTCGAGGCGTTCCAAATCGCGCCCAAGTTCAATGTTCGATACGGTGCCAAACTCCCGCCAGGCCCGCTAAAGACCGCTTCCGCCAGGTTGCTCGTCGTGGTGCCAAGCTTGGTCCATTGATAGGTCGGGTCGATGAAGCCGTTGCCGCTCGCATCGTACTCGTCCGAGATCGACCGCCAAGCGAGCGGCGAAGGATCGAGCGACATACTCGAAGATGTAATCGAGTACAACACAAATCCCACGGGCGATGCTGACGTGTTACGCAAATGCACTTCGCCCGATAGGGGATATAATATGGCGTCGAGGTTGGCCGATACGACGGGTGCCGCCGTCACCAAGCTACACGCCAAGAACAACAGAATACGTAGGGGAATCGCCATGGTTCCGCCCGCGTTACGACGAGCGATGGGGTATCTTGAAAGTAGCTGTTCCGGACCGAGCGTTAGATGAGTACCATGCGCAGCAGGCTGGCGGCAGCAATCTCCCGGCACGATGCAGGACGATTGGCGCGTGGCGTGTTAGGGCAGCTCCCTTCCGACTTCTATTTTATCAGCCACCTGTTTTATCGGCAATCAATTGGTCCTCTGGGGGTCGCGATTTAACGGTTTTTCCGTTCGTGCGGGTCGAATCTCGCCCCGGAAATCCGGGCGTTTTCAGCGTGCCCTTGGGTGGGCCTTTTCGTAGGCGGCTCGCAAGTTCGCCGTGCTCACATGCGTATAGATCTGCGTGGTCACCAAGCTCTTGTGGCCGAGCAGCTCTTGCACGCTGCGGATATCCGCGCCACGGTCGAGCAGGTGCGTGGCGAAGCTGTGCCGCAACGTGTGCGGCGAGGTTCGTTGGTCAAGCCCCGTTTCCTTGAGGTGTTTTTCAAGCATGCGGGCAACGCTCCGCGTGGTGAGCCGCGTGCCGAATTTGTTGGTGAATACCGGGGCTTCGCGTCCCGATTTCTCGCGCTCGGCCAGTGTGCGTGCCTTGAGCCAATCCTTCAGCGCGCGGGTTGCGTAAGAGCCGAGTGGCGCGAGCCGCTCCTTCTTCCCTTTGCCGCGAACGCGGAGGATGCCTGCCGCGAAGTCGAGATCGCCGTCGCACAGGCCGACCAATTCGCTCACGCGCAGACCGGCCGAGTAGAGGGTTTCCAGGATCGCGCGGTCGCGCCGCGCGGCCGCCGAGTTGCCTTGCGGCGCGGCCAGCAGTTTGCCAACCTCCTCGGTCGTAAGAAAATGCGGCAGCTTGCGGCTTTTGCGAGGGTTTCGCAGTGCTTTGGCTGGGTTGGCCTTTGCCCAGCCTTCGCGCTGGCCGAACTTCAGAAAGCTGCGAACCGAAGCAAGCCGCCGCGAAATGGAAGACTTCGCATAACCGGCTTCGTGCAGGGCGGAAAGAAAGCCACGTAGTTCGTTCGTGGTGATGCTTCCTGGCGAGGGGCTTTTGCCGCCATCGTCGGCCAGGTACTCGGCCAGCGCGTGCAGGTCTTCGCGGTACCCCTTCAGCGTATGAGGCGAAGCCCCACGCTCCACCCGAAGGTACTGCAAGAACTGACCGATCTGAGGACGCATGATGGGAGAGGCGAGGGTCGAGAGTCGAGGGTCGAGGGCCAGAACAAGAGGATCAACTCTCTCCGTGTTTCTGGCTCTCGACCCTCGACTCTCGACCCTCTACCAATCAAAACAACTCTTCGCTATCCGATACCTGAGGCATGCGGAGTTTGGCCGTGCGTTGGGCGCGTTCTTCTTGACGAATTTTTTGGCTTAACACGGCGGCATCGTACCAACTGAAGCTCAACTCAGGGTTCGAAGCATGTCGACCGAGCATCCGCAACGCTTCGGCGCGTTGTGAATCATCGAAAAGGAAAATGTACCGTTCCTTGCCTTTGATGAGCGCGAGTACGTTGATGTCGTCGTTCACTTTGCCAAGACTCCGTTCGGCAGCGGGCGGGGGGGGGAAATTGGGCCGACAGTTGCTGGGGGCTGAAGGCTTTTGGGGGGCGTCCTCAGGCGGCCTGCCTGAAACGCGGGGCGGGCGATGCGCCGGCCACTATGCCGTTTATCGGCTATCCGACCACCGCCACACTACTCGCGTTTCACTGGCTCCACCTCGCGCCGAAAGCATCTCCGCAATGTGCATGTGACAGCAAAATCGGATGAAGTCTTCGCTTCGCGCCAGATAATTCTGCCAACCGCCAAACCGGGCGTCGTCGCGGAAGTGGTAGTAACTGGCGAGCGCCTCGGTAAAATCGCTGTCATTGCCGTTATAAATACGCGTATGCGTCATAACCGGACCATTCGTCGGGCAACACGGCGGCTTCACCGGGCTCGGCGGCGGCGGAATGAATCCGCGTTCGTCCGGCCAGCCTGGAGGCATCGCAGCGTATGCGCCGATCGCGCCGGTCCTAGCACCGGAAGCAGCCTGCTCCGATTGCATCGATGACGCAGCGCCCGATGCGGTGCTATCGCCCACGGACAAGCCTTCAACTTCTTCCGAATTCTTGTCCGGCGATTCGTGAGACACTTGGTGAATTGTGTTCGTGCTTTGGGGCGCACCGGCCGATGAATCGGCCTCGCCGGTATTGGGGGGGTTGGAATTGGGGGCGGCGTTTTCGGCGTTGCTGGGCTTTTCTGGTGTGCCGGGGAAGGGGGCGGGTTCCGTGGTTTTTTGGGGCGGATTGGGTGGAGAGAGCGGCTCCGCTGGGCAGTCGGGTGTTTGCGTGGCCAACTGCGCTTTCGCAAGTGCGAATTCCGACTCAAACACAAGCGGCGCGGGGATGAACTCTTCTTCCGGCGTACCCCAGGGCAGACCGTAGCCAGGCGGTATTTCGTGGTATCCGGCGTTGGCCGCGTACCATTCCACACGCAGGCCACAACGCGGCGGATAGTACGGCGAGAAGTCGGTTACCGCGCCAATCACCACGACATCGACGCCCAGGATGTTCGCAAGTCGCCGCGCCTCGCTCGGTTTGGAAAGGTCCACCTGGTTCGCGATGATCGCTTCTTCCACAACTCCGAGCGGCACTACTTCGTAACCCGGCACCGTTTGCAATTCGGCAAAATAGGCCTTCGCAAACACACGGCCATCGACTGTCGTCTCATCGCTTTGATTGAAGAACGGCGCAATCGCTACCTTGCTCAACTGGGGGAACGGATTGTGAATGACGGGCTGATGACTCACATCGGGAAAGATCATCGAACACCCGGTCGCGTAGAACAGAAGCAAACAAGCCAGCAAGCCAGCGTACAGAGCCGACCCCTCTGGAGTCGGAAGCAACCAAGGAAGCAGCCAAGTGGCCCCCTCTGGGGTCGGAAGGCACTTCCCGCCGCTTGTGCGAACCACGGATGCGAGTGACGGTAACGCGGCGTTCCCGGCCGAGACGGCCGGGCTATATAATCGGCGGTGGGCCGCAATCGGTTTGGAGAAGTGACGTAGCATTGGCCGGAAGCAAATCGCCCAACCGGCCCCCCTGCTAGCAAGACAAGCGCGCGTACACAGACTCGCGCGATACGCTTATCGACCATTAAGCCACTCGGCTTGAAAGAAAACGAACGCGGAAAACCTCCTCGTGCATTCCGCGGTCGTTGTGTTGCCAATGTTCTTGTGCTGCCAATGAAGGCACTTGCCTCCAAGGCAATTGCAGGCTGCTAGAACAATTCGTTCATCGATCTCAATCCAATAGGCTCGCGGCATGTGAAGGGTTCGCCGTAGGGGCGGCCGATGGTTTTGCCCCAATAGGCGGCTTCGTCGCGTACCGAGTCGAGGAACGTGGGAGGCGTGGTGGGGCGGCCCGAAATGAATTGGCTCTCGTAGCAGCGGATAGCCGCGAGTTTTTGTTCCCACTCGGCGCTGATATCGAGCACGAACGCGGGCTGCGGCACGAGCTTCAGGTGGACACAATAGTAATGGTAGATTCGTTCGGGATGATGCGGTTCGCCCGGAAGGTCGGTCTTCGAGAGCTTCGACCAAAACCGAGCGGCCTCGACCAACTGCGTGGCCGCCACATGATCGGGATGGGCATCAATCCAATACGGTGCGAAGAGCCAGCGTGGTTTCTCACGGCGAAAAACGGCGGCAAGTTTGGCACGGTTTTCGAGCGAGGCTTCGAGCTCGCGGTTCGGCAGGCCGAGGTTTTCGCGCCAATCGATGCCCAGGATCGCAGTGGCGGCCGCGGCTTCCTTTCGGCGCAACTCGGGAGTGCCGTGCGGCGTCGGCTCGCCGCTCGTAAGGTCGAGGATGCCGACGCGACGCCGCTCTTGCTTGAACTTCAGAATCGCCCCTCCCATGCCCAGTTCGGCATCGTCGGGGTGCGGCGCGATCACGAGAATATCGAGCATAAGGGTCGAGGGGCGAGGGCCAGAAGTGTGGGATAATTGTTTAGCCGCGACGCGGAGGCTCTGCGAAGCGGAACGCGAACTTGCCATGAACCAAACAGTAGGACATGCAAATTGCGAACTGCAGGCAGCGCATTTCGTATCTATTTGATTTGAATTTTCCGCTCCTGCTCTTCCTTCGCGTTCCGCTGCGAATCGCGGCAAAACGGCGGGGGCGAGAACCACGCTGGAATTGCGGGGTAAATCGCGGTTGCCGGTTGGGGGTGAACCTGCGACACTTCGCCGCATGGTTCGAACCTTTCGCCCCACCTCTTATCTTACACGCCACGCTGGCTACTTGGCAGCCTTGGTGTTGCCGCTCGTTTGCGCCACTGGGTGCAAACTGTTCGAAAAAGAAACCTGGAACCCGAACAACTACCGCGACGAACGGGCCGTCGATATCGACCGGCGACTCGAAAAACCGAGTGACAATATCCCGAACCCGTTTTAAGCAGACGGGCAATCGGTTCTAATCGGGCTTTCGGGCGGGTCATTCCTCGGCAATGCGTGGCATCGCGGGGGCCGGCCAAAACGATCGGGCAATTTTGCTGACCGGCCAAGATGGCCGGTCTATGCAATCATATGGTAATCATTTCGTGATCATTTCCAGCCGAGTGGGCTGGTCATACTGTGGGCCGAATGCAATGGGTAACAAGAAATCGAACGAAACGTACGAACAGCTCTGTCGGCACGCGCGCGAGGTTGCGATTCTTAGCGCGACACAATCGTTGTTGGGCTGGGATGAGCGCACGATGTTGCCAGCCAGCGGCGGCGATTATCGCGCCGAGCAAATGAGCTACTTGGCGGGGCTTATCCATCGAAAGCAAACCGCGCCCGAGGTGGGCGAATGGCTCTCGGAGTTAGCATCGAGCGAACTGGCGGCCGACCCGGCCAGCGAATCGGGCGCCGACATCGTGAACCTGCGGCGCGATTTCGACCGCAAGACCAAGTTGCCGCAGGCGTTGGTCGAGGAATTGGCGAAACTATCGGTGTTGGGGCAGCAGGCTTGGGTGGAAGCCCGCAAGGCGAATGATTTCGAGCGATTCCGCCCGGTGCTTGAACGAACGATCGCGCTCAAACGCGAGGAAGCGGCGGCGGTTGGTTACGAAGGCGAATTGTACGATGCGCTTTTGGATGAGTTCGAGCCGGGGGCGAAGACGGCCGAGGTGGCGAAGGCACTTACGGGATTGCGAGAACAACTCGTGCCGCTCGTGGCGGCAATCGCCCAGAGCTCGCGACGGCCGAACATGGAGTTGCTGAAGGGCCGCTTCCCGATCGCGCTGCAAGATCAGTTTGGTCGCCGTTGTGCGGCGGCGATAGGGTTCGATTTCGCGAAAGGCCGGCTCGATACGACGAATCACCCGTTTTGCGCGGGCCTTGGCCCGTGCGATGTACGGCTCACCACGCGTTACGATGAACGCTTCTTGCCCGGCTCGCTCTTCAGCACCTTGCACGAGGCGGGGCACGGAATCTACGACCAAGGCTTGCCGCGCGAACGTTATGGGCTTCCCACGGGCGAAGCCGTTTCGCTCGGGATTCATGAATCGCAATCGCGGATGTGGGAGAACTTCGTGGGTCGCAGCCGCGCGTTCTGGCAACACTTTTTCCCGCTCGCCCAACAGACCTTTGGCGAAGCGTTGGGCCGGGTGTCGCTCGATGAATTCTATTTTGCGATCAACGACGTTCGGCCATCGCTCATCCGCACCGAAAGCGATGAAGTAACCTACAACCTGCACGTTCTGGTCCGTTTCGAGTTGGAACTGGCGCTTTTGCACGGCGACCTGCCGGTGAGGGAGTTGCCGGGGGCGTGGCATGCCAAGTATCGCGAGTACCTGGGGATCGAATCTCCGACCGACGCCGACGGCGTGCTGCAAGATGTGCATTGGAGCTCCGGGGCATTCGGATACTTCCCCACCTACTCGTTGGGCAACTTGTATGCGGCGCAGTTCTTCGAGCAGGCTGGCCGCGACCTGGGCGACCTGGATGCGATGTTCGCGCGGGGCGAGTTCATGCCGCTACGCGAATGGCTACGCACGAGGATTCATTCCGAGGGTCGCCGCTACCCGGCGGCCAAGTTGGGCCTGCGAGTCACCGGCCAGCCCCTTTCGCATGACGCACTCATACGCCATCTGCGGCGGAAATTCACACCGCTGTATGGACTAAAGTAGGGGGCAAGTGGGTCGAGGGCCAGAGGGCGTCAGGTTTCATCGTATAGCTGCGACGCTGAGCGGGACGCTACACACCCACCCGCAGTGGAAGCCAGGAAGGCCACACGATATGGGTGGCCAATTCGTCGAGGTTTCCCCAGCAATTTTCTTGAAAATTGGCTGGAACCCAACTAAACTGGTTCCTAGTCTGGGTTTAGGCGCACGGGCATATCTCCACGGTGAGCGTGAGGCGTCGATTCTTATGTTTCGCAGGCGAGCAGGTCGTTTTTCCTCTTTCGAAAAACTTTCAGTACTAGGAAGATCGGCTCGATTGCGAAAATCGCGGCGTGCCCGGCGCATTCACTCGTTGAGTATTGAGCAACTGGAAGCCCGCAACGTAATGGCGGTGGTCACCGCATGTCCGCCGCCCGATCCCGCGTTGTTTCAGGACTCGTCGGTGCTTGCAGGTGGGGCCGCCTTGGTACCGCCGTTGCCGGTTGACCTGACGGAGACATTCTTTCTGCACAGTCGGCCCGAGTCGGAGAATGTTATCTTCCTTGATTTCGACGGGCATATCACACAGGATACGCCTTGGAACGGCGACCCCACGGACCCCGAGTCTCAGTACATTCCGACGATCGTCACGCCGCCGTACAGCCAAGATAACAACGGCTTGTTCACCGACGCCGAGCTGGAAACGATCCAGCGAATCTGGGCTCGCGTGGTGGAAGATTTCGCCCCGTTCGATGTGGATGTGACGACCGAAGATCCGGGGTCGGCCTATATCGCGACGAACGGCATCCGAGTGATCATTGGTGGCGTCGATTCAAACTGGTACAGTCCGCCGAACGACCCGGCGGGGGGCGTGGCACTTATCGGTTCGTTCGCGGCTGGCGCGGATGTCGGTTGCTTCGCGTTTTCGGGCAGCTTCGGCGGAAATGAGAAGGCGACGGCCGAAGTGATCTCGCACGAAACTGGCCATACGTTAGGATTGGCCCATTGGGGGCAAGTAGTCCCGGGCGAAGACGACCCGATCGAGTATTACGGCGGCGATGCAGGCTGGGCACCGATCATGGGCGTCGGTTACAGCCAGTTTCTCACAACCTGGGCCAAGGGCGAATACCACCTGGCGACAAACGTGCCGATCCCCGATCCGCCCAACCTATTGCAAGACGATCTGGCGGTAATTTCTCTGACGTTGCCTTTCGTTGCCGACGACCACGGCGACGACTATCTCTCGGCAACGCCGCTCGATTACACGGGCACGACGTTCTTCGGCGAAGGCCTCATCACAGGCAGCGAGGGGATCGGCCGAAATGACATGGACTTCTTTTCTTTTGATCTGGGGATCGAAGAAGTTACATTTCAGATCAGTCCCGCTCTCTACGGACCGAATTTGGATATCTTGGCAACGTTGTACGATTCCGACGGCATTGAGATCGATTCGTTCAATCTGCAGGATTATGTTGATGCTTCGTTCAGCATCAATACGACGGACCCCGATACGCTCTTCTTGCAGCCTGGCCGTTATTACATTTCGATCGACGGCACGGGCCGCCCCTTTACGACGGGGCAAGGCTACAGCGACTACGGCAGCCTCGGTGCCTACAGCATCGAAGCGCAACGGAAGTCGCACCTGGGGACGTTGATCGGTGTCGATTTCGACCCCGCCAGCGGCAACTCGCCGCTGAATTGGACTCGTTACAAAGGCAGCAGCGGCCCCGCCGTGTTGAGCGACGTGATCAACGAACTCGGGATCGAAACGCCAGTTAACCTTTCGATTTCTTCTTCTAACATGGCGATGAACGCCTCGACGAGCACGGCCGATCCGGCCTCGGTGCCGTTGCATCCGCAATCGTTGGAGGAAGTCGGCGGGTTTATCAGCGACACAAACGTCACTTGGACGTTCACCTGGAGCGACCTCACGCCGTTGGCCGTCTATGAAGTTTACGTGTTCGGCCTGAACAACGAAGCCGCCGGGAACCTCGTGACGATCAACGGTTTTCAGGAATCGATCAACTTCGAGCAAAGCCTCGATGCCGACGAGTTGGTTGTCAACGGCCAGCCGGGCGTCATAGGGCGGCAGCTTGTTGAGTACGCGCGGACGTTGCGCGCCACCGCGGCGGGAACGATCGAGATCATCGTTTCCAATATGGACAGCATGGAAGCGGGCATCGCTGGGTTGGCGCTTCGGCTTTCAACTCCCGGCTCGATCAGCGGCACCAAGTGGAATGACCTCAATGGCGACGGGCTTCGCGATCTGGACGAGCCTGGCTTGCCTGGCTGGACGATCTTCATCGATGAAAACGGCAACGGTATCATGGATTCGCAATTGCCGCAGACGGTCGTTTCCGACGATATCCCGCTCAATATCATCGATGAGTTTTCGCAGAAGTCGGAACTGTTCTTCTCGGGAATTCGGGCTATTGCGGACGTGGATGTGTTCGTTGATATCTCACACACCTACGATGGTGATATCGACCTGTACCTCATCAGCCCTTCGGGTACGCGGGTCGAGCTTTCGAGCGACAATGGCGGCTCCGGCGATCATTACACCAATACCACGTTCGACGACGAAGCACCGACTTCCGTTACTCTTGGGGCCGCGCCATTTGCCGGCCACTATCGCCCCGAAGTGCCCCTGAGCACGTTAGACGGCGAGGATGCCAACGGCATTTGGACTCTCGAAGTGCGCGACGATTCCCCGTCCGATACGGGCATCTTGCACTCGTGGTCGATTACCATCACCGGCAGCGAAACCTTCACCCTAACCGACCAAGACGGCAACTACGAGTTCCCTGATTTAGCGCCAGGCAACTACATCATCGGCGAAGTGCAGCAAGTGGGATGGACCGCCACCTTTTTGCCGCCGCCAGTGACCCTCACCTCGGGTGCCGATGTGCTTGGCATCGATTTCGGCAATACGCAGGGGGCGGTCGCGCCCGAGCAGGGACTCATCGCCGGGCAAAAGTGGAACGACCTCAACGGCGATGGCTTGAAGGACGGCGGCGAGCCCGGCCTGCCCGGCTGGGTGATCTATATCGACCAGAACAACAATGGCCAGTTCGATCAGGCCGTTTCGCAAACCCTTGCCTCGGCCGATGTTCCTCAGCCGATTGAGGATTTTGAAACGGTCATTTCCGAACTCGAGTTCCACGGCCTAGCCTCGATTACCGATCTCAACGTCTCGTTAGATATTGCCCACACCTTTGCGGGCGACTTAGATGTCTTTCTCGTCAGCCCGGCGGGAACCCAGGTGGAGTTGTTCTCCGGCGTCGGCGGCCAGTTCGATAATTTCACCGGCACGATCATCGATGACGAGGCACCCGACGCCATCGTAACCGCCGATGCGCCTTTCACCGGCAGCTTCCGACCCGAGGGTTGGCTCGGCACGTTCGATGGCGAGAACCCCGACGGCATTTGGAAGTTGCTCATCCGCGATACGGCGCTGGCCGACGAAGGATCGTTGCTCGGTTGGTCGCTCACGATCGTGGGCCAGGAAATCTCCACGACGACCAACGCGGAAGGCAATTACCAGTTGGTCGGCCTGCGCGAGGGTGATTATGTCGTCCGCGAAGCGATGCAGGATAACTGGATTCAAACGCTCGCTCCTCAGCCCATCGCACTCAATCCCAATCAGCAGGTAACGGGCGCCGATTTCGGCAACCGCTTCAAACTGTTTGGAGATTACAATAGCGATGGCACGGTGGACGCGGGCGATTACTTGATTTGGCGGCGAACGCTTGGCACCACGGGGTCGGCTTACTCGGGGGCCGATGGCGATGGCGATGGTACGGTGGATGCCGATGATTACAACGTATGGCGTGCCCACTTCGGCGCGACGCTGCCGCCCGGCCCGGGTAGCGGTGCGGTGCTGGCCGCGGGCGGGTCGGTTGAAACGGGCTCGACAAGCTCGGATGAATCGCAGGCGGGCGGCACCGGATTTTCGGGCGACGACAGCCCAATGCCGGGTGGGTCGCTCGCTGGCGGGCAATCGTTCGCTTCGTTGGGTTCACAGCCAGAATCGGGCAGCAAGGGCGATGCCGGCACTCCCAACGCAAACGCTGCGCCCTTCGCCATGCGGGGCCAAGGAACTGCCGCTGCCCCGGCCGCAAGCCCCACGTCGGGCGAGGCGGGGCGAAGTTTCCGTTCCCTTTCGCGCGGCGGCAACTCCTCCGCGGAAAGTAACAGCGAGAATGCTCGCCGCGAGTTTCGCCATGCGGCGATTGATGAGGCCTGGCAAAGCGATGAACTGTTGGCATGGTTCTCGGCTCGGCGTCACTCGCTCAAGGAAGGCACTTCAAGCGATGCGGCCGACCGCCTGCGTTGTGGCACCGAAGACCAAGATAGGAACGCGGAGCATACCGCGGATTCTTTCTTTGAAATGTTGGGGCACCGTGCCCACGCGCGGAGTCGTGCGGTATAATCGGCCGCATGGAAGACACGGCCCCGGCGGCATCTTCATCGGCGGTTGCCACAGCGTTGGGCAAGCACTCGCCTGCCGCGTTCGCTTTGCGCGCCTCGCAGCGGAGCCGCCCGCATTGGCCGCTGGGGTTCGTGTTGGCGGCGGTCTGCATGGGGGCGACGCTCGATCGCTTTGTTTTTCCCGCAGTGTGCGAAGTGGTAAGCACATTCAGCGGCGGTTCGTTCTGGTGGATGTTTTGGCTCGCAGGTTGCGCGGCCTCCCTTGTGGTGTGGCGGCGGCTATGGCTTCGTCGCCGCGACATGGCCGCGGCCTGCACGCTTCTCGTTCCGCTCGCGCTCGTTGGTGCGGCTTGGCATCATGCGAATTGGTATTGCTACCCGAGCGATGAGATCGGATTGTTTGCGAGCGAGCTGCCCCGGCCGATTTGTCTGGAAGCGGTGGCGCTTGAATCGGCCGAGCGAGTGGTTGCCCCGCCGCCGACGCCGTTGCGAGCGATTCCGGGCATCGAACGTAGCCGCCTGCTAGTGCGGGTAGCGCGCGTTCGCGACGGCCAGGGCTGGCGAAACGCCAGCGGCACATGTTTGCTTTCGGTGGAAGGGCACGCGCTGTGGATTCGAGCGGGCGATCGGTTGCGAGTGTTCGGTCAGCTTTCGCGCCCTTCGCCGCCGCTCAACCCGGGTGAGTTCGATTTCGCCGCGTATGCTCGGTCCGATCGGCAGCTTGCGCGCGTGCGAAGTTCTTCGCCAGAAAGCGTGGCTCGCACATCGGCTGGGTCGGCGTGGTCGCCGCGGGCAGTGATGGATTCGCTCCGCCGCCGTGCCAAGGAGCGTATCCACGCGATGGTTGGATTCCGCGAAGCGGGGGTGGCTCAAGCCATCTTACTGGGCGATCGAGGTGGGCTTCCTCTTGCGGAGACGGAATCGTATTTGGAAACCGGTACGATCCACGTGCTCGTGGTTTCCGGAATGAACGTGGCCATCCTTGCGGTTGGGTTGTTGCTTATCATGCGGATGGGGTGGTTGCCCAGGCCCCTTGCGCTCGGTGCGGTCGTGGCGGTTGTGGTCGGTTATATGCTACTCACGAAGGCGGAACCGCCCGTGGTTCGGGCAACCATCTTGGCCACGTTGGGTTGCGTAGCCGCTTGGGTTGGTCGCCGGGTGACGGCATTCAACGTGCTCTTGTTAGCTGCGCTGGTCGTATTGATCTTGAACCCGAACGACTTGTTTCGCGCGGGGCCACAACTCAGTTTTCTTGCAGTTGCCGTGCTCATTTGGATGAGCGGCTGGCCTTGGTTCCGCCGGTTCTTTGCGAAGCAGCAATCTCCAGTAGCGAGGGAAACGTATGAGCCTCCTGGCGGTGAAGTCTCGGAAATAGTTCCCGCTTTCCTTTGGGTCGGCTGGTTGGGGGGGCGTGTAATAAACTGGTCGTTGGGGTTATTGGCGACCTCGTTTGTTGTGTGGGCGACCTCGTTGCCGTTGGTGTTGTTTACGTTTCATATCGTTTCACCGATCTCGATCCCGGCGAGTTTGGCGCTTTGGCCGTTGGTAACTCTGGCCATGTGGAGCGGTTTCTTCATGCTCGTATTGGGGTGGTTGATCCCACCGGTGGGTTTGGCATGCGGGACCGTTTGTGGCTGGTCGCTTTCGGGGTTGGAAGCCTTGGTGCATTGGGCGGAGGGGGTGACATATGGCCATTTTTGGTCGCCCGCTCCGGCGTGGTGGTGGGTCCTCGTGTTCTACGCGGGGTTGATCGCCGTAATGGCATACGGGCGGTCGATGTTGGCCCTGCGGTGGCAGGTAGGGCTACTGGCGGCTTGGATCGTTGTGGGGTTTGTTCCACCGCTTGTGCGTGGGTTAAATCGCGACGCGGCCGAGTGCTCGTTCGTTGCCGTGGGGCACGGCGCGTGCGTGGTGTTGCGTTCGCCCGCCGGCGAGACATTGCTGTACGACGCCGGCGCGATGGGGCCGCCCGAGTATGCCGTACAATCGATCGCTTCGTACTTGTGGCACGAGGGGATTCAGCGGATCGACGGCATCGTCATTTCTCATGCCGACGTGGACCATTACAACGCGGTGCCCGGCCTGCTCGAACGGTTTTGCGTGGGGGCCGTCTACGTTTCGCCGGTGATGTTCGATGAGATGCGCGAGCCTGCGGAAGTTCGCGGCGTACACGTGTTGCGTGAGGCGATCGATCGAGCGGGCGTCCGTGTGCATGAGATTTGGTCGGGCAATCGACTGCAAGTTGCCGAGGACCTGCGGATCGAGGTGTTGCATCCGCCGCGGCGGGGTGTCATTGGCTCGGATAATGCCAACAGCATTACGCTGGCGGTCGAAACGGCGGGGCGTCGGCTCCTGTTGCCCGGCGACTTGGAATCGCCCGGCTTGCAAGAGGTGACGGCCGAGATGCCCTACCATTGCGACATCCTACTGGCGCCGCACCACGGCAGCTCGCGGAGCGACCCGCCGGGGTTCGCGGCTTGGTGTACGCCCAATTGGGTTGTGCTAAGCAGCGGTTGGAACGACGATACCGACCGCGTAACGGTCACCTACCAACGCGCGGGGGCCGTCGTGCTGTCAACGAGCCAGTTTGGAGCAATTCGCTTCTCGATTCGGAGCGACGGAACGCTACGGCCGAGCGTGTGGCGGTCGGTTCCGCCGGGCGAACACCGGCCGGCCCGGGCAGCGGCGGAAACGCGTTAAATTGGCAAGCCGCTGCGCCTCCTGCCCTAGTCCAAGGCATGGGGCGGCCCTATGATTATTTGGCGGAAGGAAATATTGCCAACCTTACGTTACGCTATACGGTAAGGATAGCCGCCGGCGGAAGCCGGCGGTTCTTCGACTGATTGCAACCTCTGCCTTCCGCCTGCGGCGAGGGCAAACGTCGTGCAAGTGTTTTGGTCGAACATGAAAACGTGGTCCCGTCTTCCATTGAGAACTGCATTGGAGATTTATGAACGAACGATTGGTTGATAAGCCCGAAGCGATCGAGCTGGCACGCTCGAAGGAGAACTTGCCCGAGGCGGGGGCGGCGATGCTTGTGAAGCAAGGCATCGATTGGCCCGTCGTCGTTTGGATTGGCCTGGTTCACCTGCTGGCGCTCGTTGCGCCGTTCTACTTCCGTTGGCAATCGCTGGTGATTTGCGCCGTGTTGATCGTGCTGACCGGGGCGGTGGGCGTGTGCATGGGGTACCATCGATGCCTGACGCATGGGGCATTTCAAACGTATCGCCCCATTCGTTGGTTGTTGGCGTTCTTGGGCGGTCTTTCGGGCGAAGGGTCGGCACTCACGTGGGTGGCGAATCATCGCAAGCATCACTGCTTCAGCGATAAGGTGGGCGACCCACACTCGCCTCGCGATGGAACGTGGTGGAGCCACATGTTGTGGTTCATGCCGAACTTCGGCCGACGTTGGCACCGCGAGTTGGTCGAAAAGTACGCCCCCGACATGCTCAAAGACAAAATGATGGTTTTCATTCATCACTTGTTTCTTCCTTCGCACTTGGCGACGGGTGTGATTCTGTTCCTGGTCGGGTATTTCGGCACCTGGATCGGTATGGAAGGCGGCTGGAGCTCGGGGCTTTCACTCGTGCTGTGGGGGTTGGGTGTGCGGATGGTGTACGTGCTGCACGTCACCTGGATGATCAATTCGGTAACGCACATGTGGGGATACCGCCGCTACGAAACGACTGACGATAGCCGCAATTTATGGTGGGTCGGCCTCCTCGCGTTTGGCGAAGGTTGGCACAACAACCATCATGCGTACCAACGGGTGGCAAGCCAGGGGCATCGGTGGTGGGAGATCGATGTCACATACTACATGATCGTGCTGATGGAGAAGCTCGGGCTGGCATGGGACGTGGTACGGCTTCGCGATATCCCCCGCAATACTAAGCCGGCTTAAAGCACCCTGGCTCTTATCGCGGTCCAGTCGTCTTGTTGGATGAGTGGTCGGCGATCCACATGGCCGCGTCGGGCCACAATTGACGGTGGGCTTTGGAGCTAACGGCCAGCCCAATGTGCCCCGCATCGATCGACATGCTTTCGATGTACCTCGAAGAAACATGTTCGCGAATCGCCAGCGTCGAACTGGGCGGAACCAGGTGGTCGTGCTCGGCCACCAACGTGAGCAGCGGGCAAGTGATGTTGCTCAGGTCGATCGGCTTGTCGCATAACTGGAACTTGCCTCGTACCAATTGGTTCTGCTGATACAGATACTTGACGAACTCCCGAAACGTTTCGCCCGCCACAGGAATGTTGTCGTTCGACCAGCGTTCCATCGCGAAGAAGTTTTCAAGATACGCTTCATCATCCAACTTATCCGCGAACGAAGCGTACTTCTCCACGTAGTTTTGCACGGGTTTCATCATCTGGAAACTCGATTGCAGGAACGAACCGGGGCAGTTGCCAAAGGCATCGACTAGCGCGTCGACGTCGAAATACTCGGGCTTCGTCCAAAGGTTCAGCAAACCTTCTTCGCCGCTGAAATCGATCGGCGCTGCCATCAAGATCAGATTCCGAACTTGTTCCGGGTAGAGCGCCGTGTACATCGCGGACATCGTACCGCCCATGCAGTAGCCCAGCAGGTTGAGCTTCGGCGAGTCGGTGTGTTCGCAAACGAACTTCGCCACGTTGCGAACGAATCCGCACACGTAATCGTTCAAACGTAACGTGCGGTCGGCCGCGGTGGGGATGCCCCAATCGATCATGTACACATCGAATCCTCGTTTGAGGAGCTGCCGCACGACGCTCCTCGCCGGTTGCAGGTCCAATATATATGGCCGATTCACAAGCGCAAAGCAGATTAGGATCGGCTCCTTGAAGTCAATCGAATGCTCGTTCCGATACCGCATCAACTTGAGCGAATCCTCTTCATACACCACGTCGTGCGGCGTCGTGGCCACCTGCACGTCGCGGGCAATCTCCGAAACCTTGGGTAGATTCACCCAGCGTCGCCACGCACGAAACGACTCCGTTTGCAGGGCCTTTTGAAACTCAACCATCGATTCGAGTAATGCACCGTTCATGGCAGTATGCCTTGAATATGTTTTCAATGAACCACGGGACTGAATTGGTCGTTAGTCGTTAGTCCTCAGTCGTTAGTCATTATTTCTCGCAACTCACAACTCGTTCATCCTCCCATCGCCATGCCGCCGTTGATATCGAGCACGTGGCCCGTGATAAAACTGGCGGCGGGCGAAGCGAGGAAGGCCACGCCGGCAGCCACCTCCACCGGCTCGCCGAGCCGGCCGACGGGCGTCATATTCATCACGGCTTCAAGCGATTTCTCCGGAATCTCTTGCATCATTCGGGTGCGGATGAAGCCGGGAGCAATGGCATTTACGGTGACGCCCTTGCGGGCATATTCGCGGGCCAGGGTCTTCGTCAGACCAATGACGCCGGCCTTGGCGGCCGAATAATTGGCCTGGCCAAAATTCCCCACCTCTCCCACGATACTACTGATATTGATCACGCGACCCCAGCCACGATCCGCCATCCCGTCGATGAACTGCTTCGTGACGGCAAACACGCCGGTCAAGTCGACGGCAATCACGGAATCCCACATTTCCTGAGTCATCTTCTTGAACGACCGATCGCGCGCGATGCCCGCGTTGTTCACCAGGATATCGACCTCGCCCAACAATTCGCCCACTTCGTTAGAGAGCTTCGACACCTCCCCCGCATCGCCCACATCGTGCGCAAAGTACTCCGACCGCCGTCCCATATCACGGATTTGGCCGCGAACGTCCTCGGCAAACTTGCAGCCCGTGAGGCAAGTGAGGCCGACGTTCGCGCCTCGGGCCGCGAGCGCCAGGGCAATCGCCTTGCCGATGCCACGCGATCCGCCTGTTACCAAGGCTGTCTTGCCTTCCAAACGATATTCGGGAACGGCGGAACGCGATTCCGCTTCTGGTTGAACGACCGTCGCCATGACTTGTCCTCCACAATCAACACGTTATTGAAGCCGTCCAGCTATTTGTCGTGCCGCAGTCAATGTACTTTCTGCTCGGCATGAATCTGCACTTCCAGCGATTCCAAACGTTCGTCGATTTTCTCCAAGCGTCGCAGGATCGCTTCCTCGACGCTATGGAGCCGCTCGAATAGGCCGCTGATATCGCCGGTCGTTGGGATGTTCGCATTGCGGGCTATTTCGCAAGCCCAATCATCGGCCTGCTGCTTGATCTTCACGGCCGCGTTCGTGTTCTGTTTCATCGCCTCCAGAAACGCGGGGGTTCGCATGTAGGTATCCAGGCTTCGGCTGATCGTGTCCATCCACTGGCGTTGCCAGGTCTTGAACCTGGTGCCGTCGTCGAACCCGTCGAATAATTCTCGGGCCGAATCATTGGCCTGATTCATGTACGAGGTCCAATAATCGACAAATGGTTGCAAGACCGGGTCGAATTTCACGTTCGTTTCGCCAACATGGGTGGACATCGTTCGGTCTCCGCTTAGTGAGTTACGGTTTCCACGGCCAGGGCGACGGCTTCACCGCCGCCGATGCACAAGCACGCAATGCCTCGCATGCCGCCCGTTCGCTTCAGGGCCGTCAGCAACGTGACTAGAATTCTTGCCCCACTGGCGCCGATCGGGTGGCCCAGTGCGACCGCTCCGCCGTAGAGATTTACCTTCTCCGGCGGCAGTCGCAACTCTTTTTCGGCCGCCAGGGTGACGGCCGAAAACGCCTCGTTCACCTCAAACGCATCCACTTCATCGACCGACCAGTTGATCTTGTCCATCAACTTGCGGATTGCGCCGATCGGCGCCAACGTAAACCACTCGGGCTCGCGGCTAAAGGCAGCCGACCCGACAACGCGGGCCACAGGCTTCAGCCGAAGGCTTGCGCACCGCGCGCCAGAAGCGATCGCCAGGGCCGCGGCACCATCGTTGATGCTCGACGCATTCCCAGCCGTCACCGTTCCTTCACTTCCGAACGCGGGACGCAAGCCACGTAGTTTGTCTTCATTAAATCGCGTTGGGCCTTCGTCTTCGCCGACGGTTGTGGTGGCTCCCTTCTTGCCGCCAATCGTTACCGGAATAACTTCATCATCGAACACGCCCTCGGCCACCGCTTTGCGGGCCCGCGTGTAACTCCGCACGGCGAAGTCATCCTGCGATCTTCGGTCGAAGCCGCACTTGGCGGCACACTGGTCGCCGTAGGTTCCCATGTGCTTGTCGCCGTAGATATCCCAAAGACCATCGTGGATCATCGCATCCACGAGCACGCCGTTGCCCATCCGATACCCTTGCCGAGCTTGCGGCAACAGATACGGGGCCAAGCTCATATTTTCCATGCCCCCAGCCACTACGATGTGCGCGTCTCCGAGTTGAATGGCTTGCGTGGCGAGCATGACGGCCTTCATCCCCGAGCCACATACTTTGTTGATCGTGGTGGCGCCGACCGAAACGGGCAGGCCAGCTTTCAACGCAGCCTGCCGCGCGGGGTTCTGGCCAAGGCCGGCGCTCACCACGTTCCCCATGATCACTTCATCGACTTCGTCGACGGGTATTTTCGCCTTCTCTAGCACGCCTTTGATGCAAGTCGCCCCAAGCTCGGTCGCGGGGACGGTCGAGAGCTCGCCGCCCAAAGCCCCGATCGGTGTACGCACACCAGCCACAATGAACGCTTCCGGAATCATGGTCACTACTCCTTCAGCCGATACCGACATGCTTTGGGCCGCGGCTCCCGAGCCGCCCCGTCGTCGTCTTCCCACTCCAGCTTACGAAACGCTCTTCGTCATCAATTCCGACATCTTATTGAAGGCATCCTGCAACTCCTTCACTTGCATTTCGCCTGCTTCCCGCATGACATCTAAGCTCTTGCGGCAAAGCGATTCGCACCGCTTGGCATACTCTTGTGGGTCGGCCGATTGGGCTAGCCAAAACGCTTCCTCCAGCGAATCGATCGCCAAACCATACTCCTCGTCCAACACTTCCCGATGCCGATTCAACAGCGACTTCACGGTCTTGGTCCAATCCTTCTGGAACTTCTGCACGCGTTCGGCGTAACCGCCTTGCACTTGCGGAACGCCAGGCCAATGCTCGCTCCACTTGCGAAACAGCTCCTGTTGAAGTTCCACATTCGCCTCCGATGCCTTGCGAATGTTGCCAAAGACTTGATCGAAGAATCCCGTTACCGATTCAGTTTGCGTGGCCATGATGGTTCTCCCAATAACCCGTGCGGTTGGCTGCCTGCCCAGCGCGTGGGCAGCAAGCCGCAGTTTGAAACCCCTCGCCGAATGTTGGCGCTCGTACACACCGAATTATCTTGTGCGAATGGCGCGCCGATTCGATAGAAATTTTTCTTCCCGCACGATCGATGCCGGTATTTTTCGGACAAAACCCGCCGCACAACGGCGAGTCCACCACTCGATCTAACCCGTTCGGAGGACGCGGGCGATCTCAACCGTGTGCGAATCTGCGCGCTCCGCCACCGTGCATCGGTAACGTCGATACAGGCCACTCCGAGGAGGCGTATCAGGCTCGAGAAGAGAACCTCGCCCGTCGTTGGCCGCCTCGAACGGCGGACCAACCAATCCGCCCCGCCAACGCATCCTGCGGATGCTCGGCGTTCAACCAACCTGGCTTGGCCGAATCCCGACTTACGGTACGGGCCTCCGTACCGTTCGCGTTTCTCGTGGTTCTGAAATACGCAATCGTTGAGCTAACGAATGAGAAAACTCGCCCGTTGCGATACCTGGATTCGATAACGCTCGATCACGTCACTTGGCGGGCAGCTCGCGCAGTTTGATGTTCTTGTACCACACCCGATCGCCGTGATCTTGCACACCCAAGTAGCCCTTGCGAGGGAAATCCTTGATCGACTTCGCGAACTTGTGACTGGTGCCATCAAGCCGCTTGCCGGGCTCGGTCCACGCATCGCAGTCGAGCGAGGCCACCTTCGCGCCGTTGACGGTAATCGAAATGTGTGGCCCTTGGCAGCGAACGACCACGGTATCCCACTTGCCAGGGCCACGTGCGGCATTCTTCACCGGGGCCACCAGGTCGTACAAAGCCCCGAAACCGTGGACATCGGGCTTCTCATCGGAAACAACCTGCGCTTCAAACCCGGTTTGCACGGGGTCTTTCAAATCGCCAATCCGAAAGAAGATTCCAGAATTGCACGTCGGGCGATCCATTTTTACATCGCAGGATAGCTCGAAATCGCCAAATTGCCGATCGTAAACCAACACATACCCCCCTGCCCCGTGCGCGTTGATCGCCCCTTCCTCGATCTTGGCGGCCACCGGCTTCTCGTCGTTATTCTTCCAGCCCTTCGTGCTCTTGCCGTCGAACAGCAACACCCAGCCCGCCGCTTTTTCGGAGGCCGAGAGTTCATTATCGGCAGCACGTGCGCTGCCCGCGGGAAGTGCGGGGATTAACGCTGCCACAAAGAGTGGAAGATGCCTAACGTCAAGGCGAATAAACGCAAAGTGCCACTTGTTTCGCAGAATATTGACAAAACTCAACATGCGGAGCTCCACGGTACGTTGCCAAGAAACAAGAGTGTACGGGACATGCATCATCATATCAAATGGCCTTCTCTTTAGCACCCTCGCGCTCTTGCGTGAGACCAATACTCGCTTATTTCCTCTTTCACTTTACTGCTCCGCAGGCGCTTGCCACCGCGCACGATGTGCATGAATCACAACCGCCCTGCCCCTTGGCTTCCTCGGTCCCGCAGCCTGGGCCGCAACCTTCGATCAACGTTTCGGTGAACTTGCGGAATTGCACGTTGGCCTCGTAGGCTTCCGCCAACTCTTCGGTGTAGGTTTCGAGTTCGGCGGGCACTTCGCCCAGGAAGTAGAAGAACAGCCCCTGGCCATCGAACAAGTGCTCCACATCGACGAGAACGGCCGGTACCCCATGTTTCGCCAGCAAAGCCGCGCAGGCGGCATAAGCCTGTTGACGATCGCGTTCGAGCCGGGCGAGCAGCAACTCATCTTGCACCGTGACGCCACGCAGCAATTCGCCATCGGCAAACCCCCGCGGGTCATCGCGGCCATCGGGCAGCGCAAGCACGAGGCCCACTTCCAACCCGCGACGCGTTCGCACAATCACCCGGCTGTGCCGAGGATAATGCCGGGCATCCCCGGCCGCAAATCGGCCCACCTGCCCCATCGCCCCCACACGAACCAAGTGATAACTCGACATGACACCCATTCTCGCCGACAAGGCCTTCCACGCCAACCCGTGTCCTCGCCGCCGCACACAAACCAGCCCCCGCGCCCCTTGCGTTGGCGGCTCGCATCCGCATACTACGAGTTCACCCAATTTCCAGAGAATGCCCGCGAAATCGATGAGTCAGGCCCCGCTTTGCCGAGGACTGACAGCGGTTTCAATCTCCACACAGTCTCTAACCGATTTCTTGCCATGCCCTCGGGAGCGCGTATGTCCAACTCGATGACCATTCCGGAACTGAACCGCGATCTTGCCAACTCCGATTGGCATCAACTTGCGGAGGACGTGCTGGCCGGCGAACTGCTAACCGCCGAACAGGCCCTGCACGTGCTGGATTGCCCCGATGAGGAATTGCTCGACCTGATGTCGGCCGCCTATCGCGTTCGCCGCCGCTGGTTTGGCAACAAGGTGCAACTCTACTTCCTGATGAATGCC
Source organism: Pirellulales bacterium (assembly GCA_020849945.1). GTDB lineage: Bacteria > Planctomycetota > Planctomycetia > Pirellulales > Lacipirellulaceae > JABDGM01. The sequence continues at coordinate 22,199 of JADZFK010000083.1, forward strand.
AAGAGCGGACTGTGCCCCGAAGATTGCGCCTACTGTTCGCAATCGAAAGTCTCCGAAGCCGAAATCCCTCGCTACAATTTGCTGAGCCGCGAGCGGCTTCTCGAGGGCGCTCGGATGGCGGCCGAACGCCAGGCCCGCACGTACTGCATCGTCATCTCGGCGCGTGGCCCCAACGAACGCGAAATGCAAGCCGTCACTTCGATCGTCCCCGAAATCAAGCAACAGTACGATCTAAAAATCTGCGCAAGCCTGGGACTGCTCACGCTCGAACAGGCCTTGGAACTCAAGGAATGCGGCGTCGACCGCATCAACCATAATCTCAATACCAGCGACAATTACTACGGCGAGATTTGCTCCACCCATTCGTTTGCCGATCGCCTTTCCACCCTGCGGGCCGTCCGTGAGGCCGGCCTCGAGATTTGCTCGGGCGGCATCGTCGGCATGGGCGAATGTCGGCAGGACATCGTGGACCTGGCCCTCACCCTCCGCGACCTCGCGGTCCAATCGATCCCCGTCAATTTTCTCAACCCCATCGATGGCACACCGCTCGCCGGCCCCAGCGATTTGAACCCACGCTACTGCCTGAAGGTGCTGGCCATGTTTCGGCTGGCAAACCCCGATCGAGAAATCCGTATCGCGGGCGGCCGCGAACTGCACCTAGGAAGCCTTCAGCCATTCGCCCTGTACGCGGCCAATTCGCTGTTCGTCGGCGATTACCTCACCACCAAAGGCCAACCCCCCGACGCCGATTACCAAATGATCCGCGACCTCGGCTTCAACATCGTCCGCAACACCGAACTCTCGCAGCGCTGAGCGAAGTCGTTAGGTCAAGGGTCGAGGGCTTAGCGGCGGCGGCCACACCGCATCTACCGCCAACACCATCAGCCACCCGCAACGGCCTTGTCCAATATATACGACCGCTTGTGATCGAAAGGGTAATGCTTGCACAAGCACTTGTGGTTTTTTCCGAATTACTCGACAAGGCCACTCCCAACTCAACAAAATCCTCTCCTGCGCCGTGGCCCGCCTTATTCCAACTACGTGTGCCCCCCGCTCGAATTGCTCCGAAAACTCCGGAATATGAGCCAGCCCCCGATGGCTGTCGCATAGTCTCTAACTATTCAACTCAATCGCGCGAATGATTTCTTCAAGGTTGTTTTCAACCTGAATGGCACGGTTGGCGAACGCCGCGCGGTGGACGCCGCGGCTGCCGAGGACGCGGTTGAATTCGTTTTGATCGTGGGTGTGATAGGCCACCGTGGCGGTGGGGTCTTTCAGTTGATGGCCGGTAAGGATGCAGACAACGCGGTCCGTGGGGGCGATGACCCCTTCGGCCCGCAGCAGCTTGGCACCGGCCACACTCGCCGCGCTGGCGGGTTCGCAGCCGAGGCCGTTCGCGCCGACTTGGGCCTTGGAATCGAGCATTTGTTCGTCGTTCACCTCACGCACAACACCGTGGCAGCACTCCAGCGCGCGAAGGCACTTGTACAAATTTACGGGCCGATTGATCTCGATCGCACTGGCGATGGTCGAGGCACGCCGGCCGGCGTCGTCTAGCTCGGCATAGTAATGGTTGATGATGCTGGCATCGGGGCGGCCGTTGTGCCAACGAAGGCCGCGGCGTTCGACAAGTTGATAGAGTGTATTAGCGCCGGCCGCGTTGATGACGGCCAGCCGAGGCACACGATCAATGAGGCCCAGTTGGTGAAGCTCGTGGAAGGCTTTGCCGAACGCGCTGCTGTTACCCAAGTTGCCGCCGGGAACGACGATCCAATCGGGCACTTCCCAACGCAGTGCTTCGAGCACACGGAACATGATCGTCTTCTGGCCTTCGAGACGGAAGGGGTTGATGCTGTTGACGAGGTAGATGCCTTGCTGGGCGCTAACCTGTTGTACGCGAAGCATGGCGTCGTCGAAATCGCCAGCAATTTGGATGGTAAGTGCGCCGTAATCGAGCGCTTGAGAAAGTTTGCCGTAGGAAATCTTGCCCGAGCCGATGAAGATGACCGCCTGCATCAACTTACTAACACCGCAATAGAGTGCGAGTGAGGCGCTCGTGTTGCCCGTGGAAGCACAAGCAGCCCGGCGGGCACCGATCGTATGGGCATGCGAGAAGGCGGCCGACATGCCGTTGTCCTTGAAACTGCCCGAGGGGTTCATGCCCTCGTACTGCAAGAACAACTGGCCCGGCTTCACGCCAACATATTGGGCAACGCCATTGGAAGGGTGGAGGAGCGTTTGACCTTCGCCAATAGAAACGACTTTGGCCCGTGGGGCAAAGGGGAGCAAGTCGTAGAATCGCCACACACCGCTGAAAGCGAGGGGGTCGTGACGCCTTGTCCACAACGCCTCAAAGTCGGCAAGCGATTGCGGGACGGGAAGTGAATCCCAGTCGTAGGCAACATCCAGAAGCGAGCCGCACGACTTGCAACTCGTAAGCACCTCGCCGACATCGTAGGTGGCCGCACATGCGGGCAGAACGCAGCGCTGGAAGGCAACGTCTTTCTTCGAGGAGAGTGTGCTAGCCACCCTTGGTATCCTTGTATCGCGCGAGCGGGGGGGCAGCCCACCCTGGGCAGGGTTTGTGCGCAACCTGCCCGAGGCCGCTCGTTGAAAAGCCGCGGCCCATGAGGCGTCGCGTTCGTAAGAGCCAGTTTACCGAACGGTTCTAGCCTTCACAATTGTAATGAATTGATCGGCGGTTCGCAACCTACAGAGGCTTGAATGCAGGGCCATTCTATCATTCAAGCTAGGAATCGTTCCAAGTTGGTCCCGCGAGCCGAGCGGGACTCGAATTTCCAACTCCGTAACCCGCTTCACAATGGGTGACGCTCGGCTCGCGGCACCTGCCCTCTGCCTACCCTCTGCCCAAAGTGAAATCACGGAACGGCTCCCGGCATTCGCTTCCGGGTGCTAGACACTCGTCCACGCCGAGAATAGAATGACAAGTCTCCGTCGCTTTCGAGGATTCAATCGTGACGGAAATAGCTTTTAGCGCCTTGGAGAATGCACATGAAGAAGTCGGAAATGATTGCGTACAAGGAGAAGCTCCAAATCCTCCGCTCGCGCCTTCGCGGCGACGTTCATGCCATGGCTGAAGTCGCCCTGCGGAAATCGGGTATCGAAGGAAACGACAGCAACGCCATGCCGATCCACATGGCCGAACTGGGCAGCGACAACTTCGAACAAGAGTTTACACTTGGCCTCATGGAGGCCGACGAAGGCACGCTCAGTTCGATCGACGCCGCCTTGGAACGCATTCATCATGGCACGTACGGCACCTGCGCAGAATGCGAGGGAGTCATTTCCAAAACCCGGTTGAATGCCATTCCTTACACGCCCGTGTGTATCAAATGCGCGGAATTGCAGGAAACCAACGGCAACGGCACCTACTAGCCCCGCCCGGCGGCAAACCTGCCACACCTGTTGCGGGCAATGTCTCTTAGGAAGGGTTATGCGAATGGATGCCTCGCAGCTTCCAAGCGGTCGTGATGCGCTGCCCTATTTTCCTCGGAGCCGATACGCGGTTTTTTTCGGTCTGGCAATCGCCGGCTGCACGGCCGACCTGCTGACGAAGCATTGGTGCTTTTCGACTCCCGCACTACGTGCTGGCAACATTTGCTGGCTGTGGACCGGCCATGTCGGCATTCAACTTAGCTTGAACGAAGGTGCCCTCTTCGGCATGGGGCAGGGAAACGTTAGGCTCTTCGCCGCGTTTGCATTCCTCGCCGCGATCGGCATTCCCGTATGGCTATTCCTCTTCCGCGCGGCCCGCGATGGCTGGCTCACCGCCGCGCTCGGCTGCGTCATGGCGGGCGTACTGGGTAATCTCCACGATCGCCTCGGGCTGCATCACGAGATATGGCCCGAAGGCAGCCCCCGCGCAGGCCAGCCCGTGTACGCCGTTCGCGATTGGGTCCTCTGGCAACTCAACGACCAATGGGTCTGGCCCAACTTCAACATCGCCGATTCGCTACTTGTAATCGGCGCATGTCTCCTCTTCCTTCACGCAGTGGCATGTAAAAGGGGTCAAGACTCTTTTTCACAAAACTAATAGTCCTGACCGCCTCCGTGGAAAACCTCGTCAACCACAAGAACGAAACCATGCAAGGCAGTAGCTCCGTCGAGCCGAGGCGGACAGGAATGACGAATAACGAATGACGAAATCCCTCATTCGTCATTCGGGCTTCGTCATTCGCCGGCCTGCTCAACGCCAAACGTCGGTTCAACCGCATCAAGGGCCACAAGCACATGCCCCAATTACTCGTTGCGATTGATAAACTAACCCAAACCACTACTTCCCTTGTCGCGACACATAAACACGCCAGATTGTTCACTCCCAGAGGTATCACCAATTTCAACTACGATCGGGACAAGTTCGTTCTCAAGACGCGAGACTACGAATCTGGTCAACTGAACGGCTATTGTGCGAACGCATGGCAGCACGCTTACAAACTTTGGCAGCCAAAGTAATATCCTCTAATGTCAAGTGGTTTGGAAATCCTTGATGCGTTCCCCGGAATTGAGCGGCCTAGACAAGCTGCTATTCAACGCCAAGTGCCACTTCTATGAGAGGTTTATTGCTCCTGGATAAGAATGCAAGAACGAGGATTGAGCCCGGGCATTTTTTTCACTTGGAGCAACAAGCCTTTTATCCCCATCTGCGGGAATATCGATTGTCAGCGAACCATCTGCGAAAAAAGAGGGCCAAGCGGTTCTTGTGGCCTTGCGAATTGTTTGCGGATTGTCCGACCAAACGAAACGGGTTGGAGCTGGCCTCTGTGAGGCTGGCAGTACGGCAATTTTTCCCCGGTCACAGATCGTCCTTACCCACATCTTTTTATGAATAACGCGAGATAATGGTTGTTTTTCGAGGATTTGAAAGTCGGAGCTATGCGGCGATCAAAGGCTGGGACAGTACCTATCCCGCTCGACGATCAAGAACATACGACTTTCACTAGATTGCACTGCATCCACCAGCGAAGAAATGTAGGCAACGACAAGCTCACAGACTCCGGCGGAGTAATGAAACCACTTCTAAGCAATGCGAGAGAGCAGCGAGCATCGTTTATTCTTGACTTTCAATCACTTGTCCTTGATCTCGCAACAATTGACGCAGCTTGTCACAGTTTACGTCCTGCACCGGCGAGTTGGCCGTCGCGGCCATCGCCGCCGCCATGCCGCAGGCGTGGCCCGCGATCATGTAACCCGGCTCCATCCGAAAACTGCCATAAGCCACGGTGCTCATCGACGCGCAAACGGGCGTCAATAGGTTTTCACATTCGCCGGCCTTTGGCACGAACGCACCGTAAGGCAGTTGCCATGGTCGAACCGGCTGACTGACGTATCCTTCGGTGTACGTCTCGTCTTCCGCTCGCGGATAACGAAACGTGCGAGCGGCAACCCACTGCACCTCGCGAATATCAATGTTGTAGCCACACATGCCAACGCCATCGGGCTTTGTCCGCTGCGATTCAATATCTCGCTCGGTGACGACATATTTGCCCAGCATGCGCCGAGCTTCGCGGATATAAAGTTGATGTGGCCACCCTTGCGTGTCAGTGAACTCGTCCTTGCAGAGCCCGAACTTGCGGAGTTTATCGCGTTGCGCTACCGGCACGCTCGAATCATTTTGCAGAAACCATAATAGTCCATGCGCCCATCGCAGATGCTGCTGCCAGATTTCCTGGCGGCGCTCGTAGCTCGCATCTGGATACTCCCAATTCGGACCTGGTAATATGGTTGAAACGGGACCCGAACTGTTGGCATCGTATTTTCCGTTGGGGAGCGGCACGAGATGCAAGGCTTTGATCGTACGTTTACCCGCACTTTGGAAATAGCGCCGCAATAACTCGTACTCGTTGGGATCGTATCCGTCTGGTTCCGTAATCGCGATCCGGTTGCTTCCCACATCGGTAAGGCAGAGCCGGAAGCAGTAACCTTGGATTTTGCCGTCGCCATCGCCGACTTGAGCTAATTTCGTCTGCGGTGTCACGAAGGGCAAAAGCTCTTCCCCCTTCCGTGGCGACACGGGGAACTCGAATTGATGCTCGCTCGGAATCAACTCCGTTCGACCTGCGAGCCATTCGCCATACTTGGCACGTCCCTCTCGGCCGACGGCGTACTGGACGCCGGACCTGGCCATTAGATCACCTTCATAACCGGCATCGATAAATACCTTGGCAGAATAGGAGTTTCCCGATTCGGTCTTGAACGAAATGATCCTCGCGCCTTCCTTCCTAACGGAAGCCAATCGCTGGCCGAAGAATACCTGGACGCCGGCTTCCCTGAGCATGTCTCTCAGAACTGTCTCGGCAACGTGCGGCTCGAAATTGAATGCCGCTTGCCATTTTGGTTTCCGGTAATGCCGGGCCATTCGATCGTAGACTTCCCTGGCAAGTCCCCCGATGAGCTTCTCTTGTCCGCGGACGTCCGACTGCCCTAAGCCGCCGGAGAACATTCCGCCCACGTGCTGTCCCGGCTCAACGAGCACGACCTTGGCCCCATGCCGCGCGGCGGCGACACTGGCAATCACACCACTGGCCGTTGCGGTATACACGACGACATCAGGGCTGGTTGCCCGCGCGGCCTGAATGCTGGTCGAGATTGCAACAAGAACTAAAGCGACCGTGCGGGAGATCATGTTTGACAAATCCTGAGTTAGAATTCAAGCGAGTGCTGCGCGCTTCAATTAATTGCGGGAGAAGTAGCGCGCGGATACCAGCATCACCGACGTGGCAGCCGACGCCACGAGCACTAGAAACATCGGTTCGGGAACAGCAAAGCCGAATTGCGCCCCGGTTCCATTGCTCGACGAGTTGCCGAAGCGAGCTCGCCAGTAGTCGAAGTCGGCGGTTGTTACGAGGCCATCGCCCGTGCCATCGCCTTCTTCGACTGACGCGCCACCCGCCAGTCCGTTATTTTTGCGCCAGATGACATAGTCGGCCGCATCGACGGTGCCGTTCCCGTTGTAGTCGCCGGAAACGCCAGCCGGGAGCTGCCCCCATTGCTCGGAGATTGGCGAGAATTGGTTGTGTTGCAGCAACCACCATTGCAGCCAGGCCACGGCATTGCTGTGATAGAAGTCCTCGTCGGCGCCCTGGCCGTTGCCGCCCCAATCGGCTGGTTCGTAGATATTGCCGTCGTGGCCGGGGCGGTTTTGGAGCGCGATCATGGCATCGACGCGAGCCTGTGCCCAGCCCATCGCGTCGAAACTTTTACCTTCATCAAGCCCGAGCCATTCGGCAACCAGATCGGTGTTGAGATAGCTATCGGTGACAACATAGATGTTCCAATCGTTGCCTTCGGGATAATAGACGTTGGCGCTGTACGACCCGTCGGGATTGCGATTGAAGATCGTTCCGCCGGGTTCAAGGATCGTTTTATTCGTACCGTAGCCGCCTTGCGAAATGGGCTTATCTGGTCCGGGCGTAAACTGTACTTCCGTTAGGCCGCGATACACGTTATCGACATTGAATACGGTGCTTTGGGGAATGTACCGCCCGGCGAGTGATTGGTTGACCGCAGTCGTGGTGAGGAGATAGATCGAAGCTGTCATGTAATCGGGATGGACGATGCTGTGATTGACGAGTACCCCATCGGCATACGAATTGTAGCCATTGATCCAATCTTGAACCGGTCTTCCATCGATGAGTTGCGAACTGACATTGTCAGTCCGGCGGCTTAAGGTGCTGACTTGCATTTCAGACGCTTTGGTGCGCCAAGTATTGACGTTTGGATGACTGGGCATCATCGTCTGCGCCAGGGCCAGCAATTGCACATTCCAGGCCGTTTCTTCCGCTTTCGTATCGCCGGAAAAATTGGTTGTGCCGTTCGGTTGTTTCCAGTACGGAACCGTGTAATTGTTGAAGCTGTTGGCTTCGTATTCCACCATCGTCGCAACCGCCGTGCGCGTTTCGGTCGAGAGTTTGTCCCAAAGCATCCACGCGGCTTCGGCGGCTTGGGCCGTCCAATACGCGGCTTGGTTCGACGCGGAATAGGAGCCGTAACCGCCGCCTCCGAAGTGACGCGAATCGGTGGTGTTGGAAACATGAGCGAATGCCACACCGCGAATAGCCAATTCCGTTTCGTAAAGCGCGGCTGGCTCCGAGATGCCGCCCGCCGCGGTCGGCGAATACGTGCCCGTTGCCAAAAGTGCCGCGGTACCGTACGCAAAACTTGCCAGCGGACGAATATCGGCGGTGCCGCCCGATGTATTGTGGGTGAAGGCCCAGTAGTACGGTATCCCGACGTAAAGCGGCGCGTGATCACCCACTTCGTAATACGAGGGGGCCCAATTCAATTCGTAACGCGACTCATTTTGTAGAACCCCAATGAGGCTTTGGCCAAAGGCATCATTCGGCTGAACGCCAAGCATGCCGTTGTACCTCGACCAGTCAATCGATTGGACGTAGTCGGCAGGCAGCGCGGCGAAAATAGGTTGCGAGAGACACCAACCTACGCACGCTATGCCGAGCGGAACCTTCATCGGGCGCGGAGCAAAGAACTTCACGTGTCGGCAGACCAGGTCAACCGCCGCAACGAGGATAACAATCGTTTGGCGGCGAGCGGTCGGCAGGCAGGGGGAAGTTGGAAGTGTTGCCGTCATTCGACTAATTCTCCGATCGATGCTTCGAGGGTTTGTACATGTCGATCGCGCCGGTATTGCCGTCTTCGACAAACGGTTGACCGCCTTCCCAACTAATTTTGATCACCACGTCCGGCGTGGGGCCGTTGATTTCTTGAGTCACACCGGACGTACTGGCGGAAGCATACTTCTTGGGAGCGTGCCAAATTGTCTTCGTGGAACCAAGTGGCTCAGCGCCTGAAATGACCACAGTGTGCGATCCCCGGACCGCTCCGTCGCTCTTGTCGAAGCAGCGCAGCGTAAAGCGGCCTTCCTTGTCGAGAACACCGGCCGACGCACGGGCACCTTGCGGAACGAACTGCACATGGCCGTGGGTGAGGGGCTGGCCATCGATGAGAACTTGTCCGGAAACCGGCACACGGGCCGGACGTCCGTCATTACAGCCAATCTGCAAGGTAGCAAGAGTAAGCAGGAGAGGGGCCGATCTTGCCCACGTCGGTTTCGCGCGAGAATTCCAGAAGCTTCGAGGCATATCGATGGCCACCTTGAGAGCAGTCGTTGGTTGTTCCGCCATGAATTCAAGCCCGCCTACTGAACTGGATCTGCCACATCGAAGGTGCCGTCCGAGGCTTTCGTCGTGGCTCGGTTGATCGTTGACGCGGCCTGATAGGCATTGATATCGACGTTGTCGCTGATGAAGGAGACGTGGCCATCGACATAAACAAAGTTTGCGCCTGCAGAATGGTCGCTTCCAAATGAAGCAATCTGTATCGCGGTTCCGGCGGTCACGTAGGGGTAAGTTTGATCGCCAGGCGGCGCGTTGAGCGGATTCGTGGTCGTGCGCATACAAGATTGAAGCCGCACGGCTTTTGACCAGATGTTGACGCCATCATTCGTATCCGACGCGACAACCTCTCCCACGCAAAACGTTTTGCTCGTGCCGTCTGATATCTGTCGGAGCACACGAGGAATACAATAGAGAAACATCCCCGTGTTTCCGCATTTCGTATCGCTGGTCAGCGGCGGTCCGATCGTGCCTTGGCTGAAAGCATAACTGCCGATGGCTGGATTTACGCCTTCGGCAGCCAGGTCGTTGCCCTCGTAATTGATGTCTTGAAGAACCGGTCCGGAACGATCCGAGGGACAGACCAACACCGGCGGACGTAGGACGACAAGACGCTTCCGGTCGGCGTCTCGCCAGGTCATTTCATACGTAGGACCGTCTTGCCACAGACCATCCAGGTCCACCTTGGCCAACGTAAACAGCTCCGATCCCTCCATATAGGGCATCAAGAGCACGAAGCCGCTCGTGGCCTGTTCTCGAACAGTAGCGGGTAATAATTTGCACGGGTTGCACTTGCCACCGCTGCCATCGCTCCCATAGCGGGCCGGTGGATATTTCTTTCGAGCCGATTCATAGTTCAAAAGGGCCGTGCCGATCTGCTTGAGATTGTTGACGCACTGGGAACGACGGGCCGCCTCACGTGCCGCCTGAATGGCCGGCAACAACAATGCCACCAATATGCCAATGATGGCGATTACGACCAACAGTTCCACCAACGTGAAACCGTGTAGGGGGCGAGAGTCGAGAGTCGAGGGTCGAGGGTTGGAAAACAGATTTCGGATTTCGAATTGCGGATTGCGGATTGAGGCCGGCAAAAGGTCTGAGCTATTTGACAAATACTCTCGAAGTTCCATTTCGGCATTCGGCAATCCGAAATCCGAAATCCGAAATCCGAAATTGGCTTGGTCCGCTCGGATCGCCGCCCCACCATCGCTAAAGCCATTCCGACATGAAGCTGCATCTTTCCGAAGTGCGAGGACGAATTTCAGAGCAACTCGCCTGCGCGCCCTCACATTGCGAAGGCCGAATCGAGTTTGGCTACCAGTATTCATCGATCGATGCATCTAGCAGGAGTCGCGCAGAACTTTGTCGTGCCAAAAATCTGGCGGGTCTGGTGCTTGCGAATCGTTTTGTCCAAATCCGGCAGACCGGCGTCCTGCCCCGGCTTGGAAGCCGAGTACGCCGGCCCACCCGGAATGAATGGATCAGTTAAGGCGATTTCGCCTGACCCCGTGCCTACGCGCTACGAGGGCGACGACAAAACCCAGCAGCGACGCGAGTGACGCCGGTTCCGGAACCGATGCCGCCATCAGTTCGCCGTGGCCGACGCCGGCACCGGTCGTCTCGCCGAAGTGTGATCTCCAATCCAAGTAGCCTTGCGGGCCGTTAATGTTTGTCTTCCGCCAGATCACGTAGTCGGCGCTATCCACAATGTGGTCGCCGTTGTAATCGCCGGGCACAACTCCACTGGCCACCAGGGCAATCTGGTTGCCGCCGAGGTAGTTGCAATCAATCGAATATCCGGCTGGCGAATCGAGCAGGCTGGCGAACTGAGTACCGACGAGCGAGCCATAACTGGCGAAAATGTGCGGCCCGCCGCTGAGCACCGCCGTGCCCAGGTTATCAAAATCGAGGATCGCGTCTGTGATATCTAACGCGCCGACCACATCGAGACGGTCAATCGTTCCCACGTCGCCGTTATACTCGATGATCAAATTGCCGTCGAAATCGGCGCTATCGACCGCGAGTGTGCCGATGCTGGCCCCCGGGGCGAGATTGCCGCTCGCGTTCACCAGGACGCTGCTGTGGATCGTGCCGGTGCCGCCAAGAGTCGCATTCGATTCGACGGTATAAGCGCCACCGCCGGTGTGCGTACCGTTCACTAGGAGCGTGCCATTGGATATCGTCGTGTTGCCGGCAAAACTGCTGTTGCCGGTGATCGCCAACGTGCCGTCCCCGGTCTTTCGCAAGGAACCCGAGCCGCTTAGCGCGGCGTCACCGGCGAGTGTTGCGATGAAGGTGGCTGCCACCTCAAGATTGCCGCCGACGCCCCCCACACCGGGGTTGATGACCAAGCTTCGGGCGGTCACGCCCGCCGAGTCGATCGTGGTGTCGCCCGTGAACTTAATGCCGGCAACGTTGCTGTGGCCTTGATCGGAGTTGGTGACGTACTGGTCGTTGTAGTCGAGCGTAATGGTGCCATTACCAAGTACGTTGCCAGCCGGAACACTCACATAGCCGTCTGTAACTAGAGTGCCACCGGTCCAATCGTTGTTGGTATTGGTCAGCTCGAGGGTAGAGGGAGCGTTGTCGTCGCCTGCACCCATTTTGACCAACATCCCGCCGCCACTGATCGTACCGCTCAGCGTAAGTGTCGTCCCCGAGGTCGGCCCGACCCAGAAACCGCCTCGGCCATCGTTCGCCAAAGTGAACGGCTTATCGGTGCTCAAATCGGTCGTGCTATCGGAAAGCCGCAGGTAGCCGAGCTTACTGCCGCCATCGCCGAGAACAATGGGTTTGGAGCTGTCGGCGTTACCCAGCGGACCATTCGCACTGACGTTGTTGACGGAGGATATACGGTAGGTTCCTTCTGCAACGGTAAGCTGACCGGTAAATGTTTCGGCTCTGGCATCGACTCGAAACGCGCTGAAAAGATCGGCACCGGTGCTGCGAAGTGTCAGGTTCCCGCTGCCGGAAATGGTCGTGGCTGAATTCCGAAGATCCACCGTGGTCGCAGTTTCATTGCGCCATTCCTGGTCGGCCCCCAGCGCAATGGGCAAACTCAACGTCAGCAAATAACTGCCTGAATTGGCTTCCACCAACAAACCCAAACCGGCAATGCCGTTGATCGTATCGGTGGGCGTGATGGTCAGGGCCCCCGGGCTGGTGCGCGTGATGGCAACACTCTTTGTTACGTCACTCGCCATCCAAATCCCGTTGATCGTGGTTGACGCTGTTACCTTTGGTTGATTGGAACCCGTAAACAAATTGTCGAATTTCGCGTTCTCAGTAGAGCCAGGTGCGCCGCTCGGAGACCAGTTCGTCGCGGTACTCCACGTAGTATTTGTGGAGCCGACCCAAGATTGAATCATCTCGGCCCGCCCTGTCGGCGAGAGAGCCGCCGCTCCGATGGCAAACGCCACCAACCACGTTCCCACCCGCGTCACACGAAAGCTGTAGATGTTCATGTCATCGTCTCTTAGAGAAAAAGGACTAGAGTGCATTAGCGTTTCCTCCGTTACGAATCATTGTTGCGGAATCGAAAAATAAGAAGCCGGTAATCGTTGCGAAAGTCTCGCCAAGTGCGTGAGTGGCGTAACATCGTCGTTTGTTGTGTCGCTGTGATTCGCGTCTGCGGCATCGAACGCGACAGCGGCAATTCCGTACATGTAAGGGTCCTTGCGAACACGGTTCGCGCCGAGCGTGACAACACCCGGCTTCTTGATCGTTCGCACCCAAACCGCGAACTGGTGGTCGATGCTCTTGCCCGGGCCAACAGTCGTTTTGGCGGAGTGCCCCATCTCAGGCCACGGACCGAGATCCATTCCGACCTTATCCTTGGTCTTGCGAAAATCCCTCCGCAGCCATGCGGGCGGCTCTGACGTCGCGTCAAAGAACACATAGAGTTGTGCTGGCCGGCCCAGGGTAACTCGGATATCCACATCGGTCCGCATGTCGTCATCGCTAAATGTCTTAACGTAATCCGCGCCAATCAATTCGCGGGGCAACCCCTTTGGGGTGACGCCATTCCACTCATGCGCCGGTCGATCTGCATAAGCCAAGACATCCTCACCGAAGCCGCTGGGAACAATTTCGTAGAACTTCCTCGTCTCGGAGGTGCGAAGGTTGTCCCGCACATCGAGTATGACCGCGTCGGGCCGATCGGCGAGAACATTGCTCCCTCGCTGGAACGTAGCGTCCTTGCCGGTGACAATCGACATGATTCGGTCGAGATCGCCGGCTGATTCGAACGTTACTCCCTCGCCTCGCCGCAATCGCTCTGCGGTGCGTTTGCCCGGTTGCTTCGTGGCGGCCGTTCGCTCCAGATCCACGGTCCCGTCAAACACAACCAACGAGGTCTTCTTATTGCCCGACGATGCCAGTGGAACCTCTAGTCCAAACTCCGTGCCCAAGTCCGTCACTTTTCCGTCGGGATATTCGACGACAAAGCCGCGGCCAGTCGCCTCGGTGACGCGAACACGAATCCGCCCTTGTTTCAACCGGGCGGTCATCGGATCGAGCATCTCCATTTCCGCCGGGCCTTCAAGAACGAGGTGCCCCACGTTGGGCAAATCGAGGGTTGCCAGACCAGATTCAATCTTCAAAACGGACGATTTCAGCGGCCATTTGAGGGACACGGAATTCGCCAGGTCTTGTTTGCGGACAGGCCAGCGCGCGATTAACGCGATGGTAAGTACGCTTACCGCAATGGTCGCGGTGACCGTCCACATCGCGGTGGATCGAAATCTTTGCACTCCGCCGAATAGTGGCAATGCCGCATCCCCTGCCCGCAGCGACTCAGCCAATGGTTTTGCCGAATGCGGCGAAGCCTCCGCTTCCGTGCCGTGCCACATGAGCCACGATTGCTCCTGAGCTAAGTGGACTAATTGCTGGCGAAGATGAGGACTTTCGATGATCCGCCGGTTGAACTCGGAGCGGCCCTCGTCGCCGATCGGCTCATTCTCGGCCATGAGCCACAGCTCGATGAATTTGTCGTCAGGCCATTGTTGCTGGGTCATCGCGAGGCCTCTTGCGATTTTTCTTGCGACAAGGTTCGCGAGATGCATTCCGAAAGCGCTCGATGAATTCTCGTTAGCGCCCGATAAACCGAATGGACGGAGCGCGACGTCTGTTCGGCAATCTGGTTAGGCGTCAGCCCCATGCGGTACCTGCGTTCGATAAGACGTCGGTCGGCCTTGGGTATTTTTTTCAAACACTCGGTGAGCGCATCTTCACGCTGCGAGGAGGTTTCGGTGGTCAGCAGCAGCGCGTCTCGCGCCAGCACTTGAAAAGCCTCGTCATCGAGCAACTGTCGGCGGCCGCGTCGCCGCCGGTAATCGAGAACTTCGTAATACGCCACTTGGTACGCCCAGGCGCGAAAATTCGTGCCTGGCTGGTACGAAGTGAACTTTCGCCACAGCTCGACACTCGTTTCCTGAAAAATATCTTCCGCATCGCTGCGGTTGGGCGACAGAACGAGGATGAACCCGAAAATCTGCCGTGAATACCGGGAAAGCAACCGGGCGAACTCATCTCGGTCCACCGATTCAGCTCGTTCTTCCATCTCAACTCGCATAGTTCAATAGGAGAAGTGAAGCGGCCGTTACTGTATTTGAAAGCGGGACACCGTTGGACCGTTGGTAAAACTTGGCCGCCAAACTTGTCGCCGAGCCGCAAAGCGCAAACAACCTCCCGTTGTGCTTCGACCTATTTCTGTTGTTTATAAGCGCTAGGGCGAATTGTCCACCGACCCGACGCCAGCACGGTCCTTGCATGACAGCCACCTACCTTCCAATAGCATAACCGCCGCGAACCCCATTTTTTTGCGGCCTAGTGACTCCCCTGCGTAACGTAACTAACGCTGCCACAAAGGGTTGCGATTTGTCGCCAGCGGTGCGCGCCTGCTTGCGACGACCGGGCGGTAACGCGGATGTTCGCCGGCTGCTCATTACTGACACGGCTCTGACTACTTCACGGTGTCCAGGGAGGACGCAATCCCCGAATCTCTGCATCCGGAGAACTGCAACGTCGATATTCTGGCTGTTTGGCATAGCAAGCGCTGCTGCCGCCCGATAGCGAGGCAACCACGAATCAACGGAAAACGTGCCTCGCCGGCAGCACTATCACATCACCGACAGCTCTGCAAAAGAATGACCATGAAGTTCTCCTGGGGTGAATGGATTTGGAGATTTGGAATTTTTTGCTTGCAAGCCGGTGAATCGCGATGTAGAATGCGTACCAGCGATGCAACAAGTGCATCCCTTTCTATTATTTTTCAAACGTCGGAGAGAGTTCTGAGCTAACCACCTGTGCGAATGAGTACGAGCGATCGAAATCTGTTTTCGTAGCGGAAGCCGTAAGTGGCTTATCGCGAATCGTTTTTACTCATTTTTCAAAGGGAAAGCTCATGAAATCCTCCGTATCTACGTTTGTTGTTTCCACGTTGCTCCTCGTTTCGTTTGCTGGTTCGTCGCTGGCTGCGCCGCTGGTTGGCTCGGGCATTCTGCCGTTCCCGGGTCCGACGGGCAATCCGGCACGAGATAATTACTTGGCGGCTGGCTCACCGGGGGGCCCGTTTACTGGCACGTGGCCCGGCGCTGGCCCGAACACGGCCGCAACGGCTTGGTGGGGCACGTTCCCTGTTACAGGCCCGATGCCGCACGGAAATACCGGTTTTACGGGCACCGCGGCGTATGATTTCACCCCTGGCGGCGGATATGCGCCGGGCGTGTTGCAGGTAGGCACCTATTTCTTCTTTGGCGACTTGGATAATGGTGCCGGCCAAAACGAATCGTTCCGGTTGCGTGCTTACGATACCTCCGCCAATCTCATCATGACGCCCTGGCTTGAAATTCCTTTCGCCGCCTCGCCCGGTTCAACAGCAGTTCAAATGCCTAATTACAACTTCATTCCCGGCGGATACTTTTTTGACGGGAACTCAGTGCCGGGCAATCCGAGTGTGGCTGTGTTCCTGAAGAACAATACGTTGATTGGCCGACTGGAAGTAACACGGACGAGTGACTTTGCGTCGTTTATGTTGGCGGCACCACCGGTTCCCGAACCCAGCTCACTTATGCTGCTTGTCGGCGGAGCACTGAGCTGCTTGGTCGGCCGGCGGAAACGGTAACGGTAGTCTGCTTCACGTGGCAGGAAGCTGACGAAGCTTGATTGGCCAACGATGGCAGGAAGCTGGCCCCAACGATGATCGAAGCACCGCCGCGCAAGTGGTTATGGCATCCCTTGCGCGGCGGTTTTGTATTTCCTCTGGCCGCTGTTTCTCGAAACGTATCTTGGAATCCCCCCTCTCACCGTGCGAGAAGGTCCCAAACCACTTCTCACCGTGCGAGAAGGTCCCAAACCACTCTTGCATCACGTTCTTACAAAATAAACTTGCTCTAATCCTCATCCTTGGAAACTTCTTCGAGTCGTTC
The DNA here is from genome assembly GCA_020849945.1 of Pirellulales bacterium. Taxonomy (GTDB): domain Bacteria; phylum Planctomycetota; class Planctomycetia; order Pirellulales; family Lacipirellulaceae; genus JABDGM01. Next base: position 38,781 of record JADZFK010000083.1, read on the forward strand.
TTGCACGTAGGCGGCGTTGATTTCACAGGTAGTGGGCAAGGATAGACTTGGAATAGGGATACCTTACTAATCCACGACGGCAGAATGTCATCGAAGTTTCACGTACTCGGCGTTGCTTCCTTCCACACTTCGACAATCGCATCAAGCTTTGCGGCGACTTCTGGTGAGATTTGGGATGGTGAAATCAGCCCTGCCAAAACATGGTAGTCGGACTTCCGAAACGCAAGGGGCAACCCCAGCTTTTCGAAGTACCGCTTGAATAGCGGATCAAGGAATTCATCAGTTACCTTGAGATCATCAGACCACGGATCTGGATGGCCCAACGTTTGAAGAGCACCGCTTAACTCACGGATCGAATCAATCATCAATTGGCGTCGTCGGTCCGCCTCTGCCGCGCCAAACAAATCATCCGGCAAGTCGTATTTTGCGAAGGACAAAAGCACCTCCTCGGTGCAGATGTAGTTTTCAATCTCCTTTCGCGACCACATCAATTCTCGCAGAACACCACTTTCATCCAGGCCTCTTTCGATACGATCGAAGATAGCGATCCCCGGCAGGTCCGGTTTTGCCTCTCGCAATCCGTAGTAATGCTCTCGTGCTTTTTCTGGTAAGTTCGTCGCAACGTAGTGAACAAATGGCCTTGCTAACGCCTTCGACGCTTCATGCCGAAGTGATTCGGCAAGAGCTTGTAGAATTGCTAGATCACTCGGCCCCTCCAAATATAACACCCATCCAGTTTGCTCAGCTTGGTAGTACTGATCCCACCCTAGGCTGTTTAGCGCTTTGCGTACTTGACTGCTCTTATTGTTAATCGTATGCGGTTTGCCGACGAACGCGACCACTGTGCTACGACCAACTGCTTCATTAAGCACAATTTCCGAATGACTCGCCGCGACGATTTGCGATCCCTGCTCTTCGGCTGTATTGGTTAATAGCTCAAACACTTGTCGTTGTCTAAGGATTTCCAAGTGTGCGTCGGGTTCATCCAGTAGCAAGACCGTTCCAGGGTGGGCATAAAGGTGAGATAGAAGTAGGAGAACCTGCTGAAGCCCTCTACCAGAACAGGACAAGTCTAGCTTTGTACCTCTCTCTTCATACTCAAGAATGATTTCACTACGCTCATTTATGTACGTTGGTTCTAGCAACCGAGCACCAAACAATTCATTGATCTGATCCGATATCGTTAGCCACTTGGAATCCGATGTACTTGAAATCTGGTAGCAGAGATTGCGAAGTACTTGGGCCGTTTGCCCTTGTCCAATCAAGAAATTGATCTCGCCGGTTTGCTTAATGAATTCACGATCCGCGAGCCCAGACATGGGAGGAAGGTAAGCAACCTGAACAGCGGTTGCTTCATCTGGAATATTGGAGTACTCTGCCTTGCCAACGAGGACGTCCTCGAATCCAGGTTTTCGCAATGGACGACACACAAATGATTCTTCATTCGTATAGTCGTACTCTAAGCCGCATGACCATTGGGTTCCCTTTGTCACTCCGTCCAAGATGATATCGATGCGAACATTTTTTGTTCTCTGTTTCCCATTTGTCTTCTCGCTATCGCGAACATGCAAATCACGCCAAAGCAAATTTGCCGTCGGAATAGGAATTGAAGACACATCTTTACGGTTGATCGCAACCCCAGGACGTTTGCTCGGCGAGTCCTTGCCACTGCGCTTGGTATTCCACTGCCTCATTCCGACATCCCAGAGCGCAATAGCCTGCAGGGCACTGGTCTTACCGGAATTGTTTGGACCTATCAGCACAACCGACTGTCCAAGTTCAATATCGACGTCGTCGAAACGCTTTAGATTGTGAATTCTTAATCGAGTCAGCATGGCAATAATATTCTACAGAATAAACTTGCTCAAATCCTCATCCTTGGAAACTTCTTCGAGCCGTTCTTGCACGTAGGCGGCGTTGATTTCGACGCGGCCCATGTGCATGTCGGGGGCTTCGAAGCTGAGTTCTTCGAGCAGGCGTTCGAGGATCGTGTAGAGGCGGCGGGCGCCGATGTTCTGCGTTCGCTGGTTCACTTCGAAGGCGTAGCTGGCAAGGGCGTCGATCGCGTCGGGCGTGAAGACGACCTCGACCCCCTCGGTCTTCAACAGGGCCGTGTACTGCTTCGTCAAGGAGCTTTTGGGTTCCGTAAGAATGCGAACGAAATCCTCTTTCACAAGGTCGTTTAGTTCGACCCGGATCGGAAAACGGCCTTGCAACTCGGGCATCAGGTCGCTCGGTTTCGTCTTGTGAAACGCCCCGGCGGCGACGAACAGCACGTGGTCGGTGCGCACATAGCCGTAACGGGTGTTCACGACCGTGCCCTCGACGATCGGCAGCAGGTCGCGCTGTACGCCCTGGCGCGAAACGTCGGCCCCGCGGCCACCCTCGCTGGCCACGACCTTATCCATCTCATCGATGAATATGATCCCCACGTTCTCAGCCAGCTCGACGGCTTGGGCGTTCACCTTGTCGGCGTTGATGAGTGCCTCGGTTTCCTGCTCCAACAACACCTTGCGGGCCTCGGCCACGGTAAGCTCGCGCCGTGAAACGTTCTTCGGAAGCACTTTTTCTAGCATGCCCTGAAAGTCGAACTCCATCATGTCGTTGCCGGGCCCCATGCCAGGAAGCACCATCGCGTGGGCCTTCTGCTCGATCGTGATCTCGACCGAACGCTGCTCCATTTCGCCCGCGGCCAGCATCTGCCGCATTTTTTCCCGTGTTCGTTCGAAGCGTTCGGGCGAATTGGGCGTGTCGACCCCCACCTCCAAGCTCGTGGGCTGCGGGGCCAACAGGTCGAGCAACCTTTCTTCAACGCGGCGAGCCGCCTCGGGCTTCACGCGTTCGAGTTCCTGCTCGCGCACGAGGCCGATCGCGTTCTCCACCAACTCGCGGACCATGCTTTCCACATCGCGGCCGTAGTAGCCGACCTCGGTGTACTTCGTGGCTTCCACCTTGATGAACGGTGCCCCGGTGAGCGTGGCAAGGCGGCGGGCGATCTCGGTCTTCCCCACGCCCGTCGGACCGATCATCAGGATGTTTTTGGGGGCCACCTCATTTTTCATGTCGTCGGCCAACTGCTGACGACGCCAGCGGTTACGTATCGCAATCGCAACGGCCCGCTTCGCATCGTGCTGGCCGACTATGTGGCGATCGAGTTCGGAAACAATTTGGCGGGGTGTTAGTTCTTTCACGGGTGGCTCTATTGTTTTCACCACAGAGGACACTGAGAACACAGAGAAGAAGAGGAGCGATTGCACGGCGAAAATCGAAAATTAAAGATTCTCGCATCGGCAGTTCCAAATTGCGATTCTATTCTTTTGAATCTGTGTTCTCAGTGTCCTCTGTGATGAATCTCTCTGTAGTGAATATCTTATATGGGAACAATCACGAAGCGGGAAGTTCTTCGACAACGATGTTGCGGTTGGAGTAGACGCAGATGTCGGCGGCAATTTCGAGGGCCGCGCGAACGATTTCGACCGCGGTGAGGTTCGAGTGGGCGACGAGTGCTCGGGCGGCGGCCAGGGCGTAATTGCCGCCCGAACCGATGCCCAGGATGCCGTCGGTGGGTTGGATCACGTCGCCCGTGCCAGAAACTAGCAGCGTGTACTGCGAATCCACAACGGCGATCATCGCCTCGAGGCGGCGAAGCGCGCGATCGGTCCGCCATTCCTTCGCAAGTTCGGTGGCCGCTCGCGGCATGTTGGCCGGGTAATCCTTGAGCTTCGCCTCGAACCGCTCGAGCAGGGCGAAGGCATCGGCGGCTCCGCCCGCGAAACCGGCCAAGACGCGCCCTTCGGCGAGTGGCCGAATCTTCAGCGCGTCCGACTTCATCACGGTGTTACCGAGGCTAACTTGCCCATCGCCGCCGATGGCCACCCGGCCCTTGTGCCGAACGGTGAGGATCGTCGTCGAACGAAAACGCGGACGGTGTGTAGGCATGGGTTCCGAACGAACATGGTATCTAGGTAGTGAGTTTCGCCCCTCGTGGCCAAATGCGACCTGCCGAGTGACCCGGATTCCGTATTGTCTCCCATTGTCGGGCGGGCGAACAGGGGTTACGTTGGGCACATGAAACCTTCTCCTCCCGCAGCGGATACACCGCTGGCAGCTTGTTTGCCGCGAAGCCCCGAGCTGATGAATCGCGAAGACACGGCGCTGCTCGTGGTCGATGCGCAGCAGAAGCTGTTATCGCTCGTGCAGAATCGGGAGCGGGTCGTGTGGAACATCCGTCGATTGTTGGACGCCGCCCGGGCCTTGGGCGTGCCCTTCGCTGCGACCGACCAAAACCCTTCCCGCCTGGGGCCGATGCCCGAAGAACTGCAGCAGCGGGTCGGCCCCGCGCCGGCCAAGATGGATTTTAGCGCGGCCGCCTGCGGCGATATCTTCAATACCTGGGCCGCCCAGTGTCGAAGCCGTGTCGCCATTTGCGGCATCGAATCGCACGTGTGCATCTTGCAAACGGCACTCGACCTGGTAGCTGCGGGCTTCCAGGTTTATGTAGTCGCCGATGCCGTTTCAGCCCGGTCGGTCGTAGACCATGAAACCGCGTTAAGGCGTCTGGAGTCGGCCGGCGTTATCCTCATGACGACAGAAATGACAATGTTCGAATGGTGCCGCACCGCCGAGGCAGCCGAATTCAAGGTGATTAGTGCCCTGGCCAAAGAAAGTCCCCCGTCGGGCAGCTAGCCCGGATTTCTCACCACGGAGCACACCGAGGTCACGGAGAACAAGCCAAGAGATCGTTTGAAGCAAGGTCAACCGCCCGTAGCTATGAGACAGGGTGTTTCCGCCGTTCCTTGTGGTAGGGGTACTTGCTACTGGTTTTCTCCGTGGCTCCGTGCCTCCGTGGTTTTGATTGTGAGAAATGCGGGCTACTTCTCGGCCCAAAGTGAAATACTGAACGGCCCTTGGGCTTCCGCCCCGCCGGCAGCTATACTCAATCGCACAGGCTGTTTTCAATGAAATCATGGTGCGGCTTCTAAAACCTGATCGAACTCGACCGCGAAACTACCTTTCGCGCCGCGAACAGTGGCGGCTGTGGTTGATGTTCCTGCCGCTCGTGATGGTGATCGTCGCGATTCGGTGGCTCCGCGATCCGGCCCATGCGGCCCGCGTCGATCAGGCCTTGGCGCTCGTAACCGCGGAAGAAAACACGCCCGCCGCTTCGGGTGAATCGCCGCCTGCCGTTAAGGCCGCGCCCACCAACACCGCGGCCCCCCCCGCGCCCAATCGCGAATCGCCGAAACTGTTCCCCGGTGTTGAGCCTGCCTGGTTGGAAACGATCGTCGATAACTCGTACTTCCGAAAATCGGAAACCGCGGCCTGGTTCGGCATGTTTGGCGCACTCCTCAAGGCCGATGACCCCACTCTGCAACGTGCGTCACGAATCTCGGTCGGTTACGCGCAGCTGCTCAACCAGCCACATGCTTATCGCGGCAAGCTGGTGGAAGTTGCAGGCACCGTTCGCCAAATCACTCGGCAAACCCCTGCCGCGAACGAGCTGGGCATTTCCATCTACTACCGCCTTGTGCTTCAACCGGCCGACCAATCGAACTGGCCAATTTTTGTGTACTGCCTGCAACTCCCTACCGAGGTTTCACTTGGCCAAGATTCGTACTCGCTCAACGCCCGCGTGACGGGTTTGTTCTTCAAGAACTTATCTTACGATTGGGAGAAAGGCCTCGGCACCGCACCGGTCATTGTGGCGAAATCGTTTGCTTTGGATGCCAACTCCGCGGCATCGGTGAACCCTCCGGCCACGGTGCCTTTGCCGCCGAACCCACCGCGGGAGTCGGCCTCGCCGGGACCCGGCCCGCCTACCGACCGCTCCCCCGCGCCCTCCCCGTCCCCCTCTGCAAGTCTTTCTGGGGTTGCCGCGCTCGAATCGAAAACTCCCGATTCAAGCCTGGGGGCCGCTCTGCTCGATGAGCTTGGCATGGACCGCAAACTGCTGAAGAAAGTGACAAATCGCGGTCCGTTGCGGCAAGACGATCACGATGCGTTTTACGAATTGCTGAAGGCGGCCGGGCAAATCGGCGCGAATCAGCTTGCTCGGGCCGCCCAGCGGAATATCCCCGCCGCCCGCGATGAGTGGATCGCGCGTCGAGACTCGGCCACGAGCGACCGCGAACGCAACCTCGCTTCACAATCGCTTCGTGCGCTGCAACAAGGAAGATACGACGTAGCCCCGTTGTTCAACGACACTGCGAACCAACAGGGCCGTCTCTTCGTGTTCGATGGCATCGCAAAGCGCGTCGTTCGGATCGAAGCCGGCACGACCGCCAAGGGGCTTCCCTCCGACTCGTTGCAGCGATTCGGGTTCGATCATTACTACGAACTCGATGTCTTCACGGATGATTCACAGAATCATCCGCTCGTGTTTTGTGTCCGCGAGCTACCGCCCGATTTTCCAACGGGGGAAACGGTCCGCCTGCCCGTTCGCATGGCCGGCTTCTTCTTGAAGGCTTGGCTGTACCGCGCGCGGGAAATCGAAGAAGACGTTGTTGCCGACGAACCGCACTCGCCCCCAAGCAACCGACTGCCGGGCGATGTGGACCCCGCGAAATACTCGCCGCTGCTCATTGGCCGGGCACCGATCGTGCTCCTCATCGAACCCGCTAACTCTCCGTTCGTTCAGTATATTGGCGGTGCGGCGTTCGTCGCGTTGCTTGTGGGCATTTGGCTGGCGGTCGCGGCCTACAACCGGGGAGACCGGCGATTTCGCCTGCGGTTGCCGGTCACCCTCGTCTCGCTGCCCGAGGGACAATCGCTCAATGACCTGAAAATACCGTCCGAAAATAGCCCACACAGCGCGTCCGTGGCACTCCCCAACGCGGCCGACGATTCTTGATTACAATAGGCTCTGCCCCAGAACACCCCTCCCTTTTAGGGAGGGGTTGGGGGAGGGTTCGCGGATCGCCAAATACTTGGCCTTGCTCGAACCGCTCGCCAAACCACAGCCGGTTTTGAGAAAAAGCACTTGTATTCCTGCTCCCCCGAGCAGGTAAATCGAAACACTCCATCGCACATCCGCAAAGCAGCCAACCACAAAGGATAAAACACAAAAACTCACTTGCAGCCACCCGGGAAAATGTCACGAAGCTCTTGGCAGCCGACGGCGGAAGCCGACGGTTCGCCGCCACCAAGCCGTCGCCTTCCGCAGTCGGCTAGCGCGAACCTTCTCTTCCTGCAAGTTCTTCTTCGTGTTCTTCGTGCCCTTGGTGGTTCGCTTTGCAAAAAATCACAACGAATCGCATGGCATCGGCCCCACCCGAAGTATCTCGCACCACCGCGTACTCGCGGAAGCCGCTCCATCGCTACCCGTGGTGGGCGCTGCGTTTCTGGCACGGCATGGACCTCTTCTCTTGGTTGCGTTTGCTCCTGCGCAATCGGTTGGCCGTGCCACCGGCTCGGTGGTGGATCATGGCGAGCGTTTCGATCACGAGCATGCTCAACTCATTCGCGGGCGTGTTCGAGTGGTTCCTATTCAGCGACGCGGTGCGTCGAAAAAAGTTGAAGGAACCGCCCTTGTTCGTTCTGGGCCATTGGCGCAGCGGCACAACCATGCTCCACGAACTGTTGATGCTCGATCCGCGTCATCAATGCCCAACGACCTACCAATGTTTCGCGCCTCATCATTTCCTGTGGACGGGCTGGCTTGTGCCGCCGCTGATCAGCTTCTTCCTGCCGAAGAAAAGGCCAATGGACGACATGGCCGCCGGTTGGGATCGCCCGCAAGAAGATGAATTCGCCCTCGTCAACATGGGCGTCCCTTCACCCTACCTGGCCTGGGCCTTTCCGAACCACGGCCCCGTGGCCGACGAATACCTCGACCTGCGGAACCTATCCCACGCCGACCGCGAATCGTGGAAACACCGTTGGCTTGGCTTCGTGAAGCGCGTCGCCCTGGCAAACGATCGGCGAATCGTTCTGAAAAGCCCCACCCACACGGCCCGCGTGAAAACGATCCTCGAAGTATTCCCCGACGCGAGGTTCATCCACATCGTGCGCGATCCGCTCGTGGTGTTTCCCTCCACGGTGCGGTTGTGGAAATCACTGAGCGAAGTGCAAGGGTTCCAAATTCCGCGCGAGAATGGGGGCTGGATCGAACGCTGCGTGCTGGATAACTTCGTGCGAATGTACGAATGCTTCGAGCAAGATCGGCGGGATATCCCCCCGGGCCGGATCGTCGATTTGCGGTACGAAGACCTTGTCGCCGACCCCGTCGGCCAAATGAACCGACTCTACCAAGAACTGCGCCTGGGCGAGTTCGCCGAAGTCGAACCCGCCGTGCGGGCTTACACCCGGAATAGCCGCGATTACAAAACGAACAAGTACCAACTACCCGCTGACGTGGCCGACCGCGTTCGCAATCGCTGGGCCCCTTTCTTTCAGCGGTATGGCTACGCCGGACAAGTGGAGGACGATCGCTCCTGAGGGGCTACTTGCTTGCGGTTCGGCAACGACTTCCGACGGAAACAGACAGGATAACAGAATCGGCAGGATTGACAGGAGGAGCAAATTCCCACCCTGCAACGGCCATTCAGCCCATCATCTGGTCAATCCCGCAAATCTTGTTAGCCTGTCGCATGTTCGTTCAACGATGAGGCCAAGCCTATGCGACCACCAATAATCATCCCCGCTACCTACACACCGATCCAACTCGCATAACAACTTGCCGCAAATCAATACAAAGGGTCAACAGCACCGGGTCGCGCCCGGCGTCTGGATGAAATAATCACGATCGCCGACACCGCCAGCACGATGGAACTGGGTTCGGGGACCGGGGAAACCTCCAATCGGATGTTGTCGAACGCCGCGCCGTAGCGATCCGGGGGCGGCCCACCGAAGTTGGCGGACTGGAGTCGGATGACCATATTGATGCCGTCATGGCCGTCACTGAGTGTTCCGCCCACATAGTTGATGGTTCGCGTTCTGAAACCGCCGTCCTTGATGGCATGCGATGCAGAATCGAATTCCAACTGGTCGCCCAGCAAGATACCGCCAACCAGGTGAAAGGTGATGATGTAGCCGACGTTGGCATCGGAAGGATCACTATCACTGCTGAGTGCGGCATCGACCCGGAGCGTGTAATTCTCCGAAGCGTCGAACGGAACGCTGGTAATGACTTGCTGCAAGCCAAAACCGTTGGCGGTCCATCCAAACTGTTCTCCTTCCGTTGGGCTTCCAAAACCCGCGATAACATGTCCGTTGGCCGTGTTATCCCCGGCTGGCGGATTCGCGATGCCGGTGAAGGGGTGGGGCTGTGAAACCCGCGACCAGCCCGGGTGATCCGCTAAGCTATAGCTGTATCCGCTTCCAATCTGCACCGACTCAAATCCGGCATTGACGATGGGAATCGCAGCCGCTTGGACGCGATCCACGGGAACACTTCCGAGCACGACAACGAATAAAGTTACGCCCCAGAACCCCAGGTGATGCAGCATGTCGCTCCTCCTTCAATGTTGCGGAATGGTTTCGATCGAGGACGAAATATAACAACTTTTCAGAGACATGTCCTCCCCAAAAACAACAGTAACTGTTTACCTTTGTGGAATACCTTGCACTCAAATCCCACCCAGCAACGGCCATTCAGCCCATCATCTTGGCAATCCTGCAATTCTTGTTATCCTGTCTCATGTTCGTTCAACGGTGAGGCGTACCATGGAATGCCGTATTCCGCTCGGCACAGCCGTTCTTGCACAGCGATTCTCCGCCCCGCGAGTGCGTTGCCGCGATCCGCTTCGCCACGGCGCGTCGTTGATCGAAACGAGACATTGAGAGCCTACCCAAAGGCTCCCACTCTCAAGGAGGGCGTGCGTCGTTCAATCGCAATGCAAACAAGGAGTTGCGTATATGCCGTCCTTTTTTGCAGCCAATAAGTTGTTTGCAGCGCTGCCGACATCCGTTGCAAGCTCTGGTGAATACTCGCAGTATGTGTCCCTTGAAAGTACCTTATCTACAACACCTTAAAGGCTGCACGAACTCCCAAGGGGTGAGGGAGGATTTCAAGACTCGTTCTTACTTTGCACGGCTTTCATCGCCACCCAGCAAATGCACGTGTTTTCGGTTATAGTTTCGTCATGGGGCCGCGACTCATTTCCCGCGGCCGTCGCCCTTTCTGGGTTGTTGATGTCGTCAGTACTGGAACTTCACACGAGGGCTTTCCACATGAGATTGCCATTCACAATCATCGTCGGTAGCGCGATGACTCTGCTCTCCACTCTCGCCTCGGCCAAAACATTATTCGTGGCTCCCAATGGCAACGACCGATGGACCGGCCAACTCGCCCAGCCCAATGCCGAGAATACCGATGGACCTCTCGCATCCCTGCAAACTGCCCGCGATGCAATCCGCAAGCTGAAGGCAAGTGGTCTGTCGAATGAAGCCGTTACGGTCGAAGTCGCCGACGGCGAATTCCAATTAAGCGAGCCGCTCGTATTCACTTCGCAAGATAGCGGCACCGCCAATGCGGAAATCCGTTACGTCGCTGCCGCGGGGGCCCGCCCCGTCTTCTGCGGCGGACGCAAGATCAGCGGTTTCAAGCCGGCCTCCGACGGCAACTGGACGGCACACATCCCCGAAGTCGCCGACGGAAAATGGTACTTCGAGCAGTTGTGGGTCAACGGGCATCGTGCCACCCGCGCGAAGTCTCCAAACAAGTTCTATTACTACGTCGCCAGCGTGCCAAATCCATCGAGCAATCAAGAGTTTCTCGCGAAGCCAGAAGACGCTATGCCCTTGACCTCGCTTACGACGGCCCAGTTGCACGATGTCAACATCCTGGCCTATCAAGCGTGGGAAGCCACGCGACTCCGTCCGGATACGCTGGACGCCACCACCTCAAGATTCCACTTCACCGGCAACACCCCCTGGCCCTTCAACCAATGGAGCCCAAGCCAACGCTATCACATCGAGAATTTCAAGCAAGCGCTCGATACGCCCGGCGAATGGTTCTTGGACCGCGACGGCACGATCTACTATCGGCCGCTGCCGGGCGAGGACATGAAATCGGCCACCGTCATGGCCCCGCTGGTCGAACAATTCGTGCGCTTCGAGGGCGATCCGCCGGCCGGCAAGTTCGTGGAACACATTACACTCGGCGGCCTGGCGTTCGCGCATGGCCAATATTTGTTGCCACAGGCTGGCCACGGCGATTCACAAGCCGCTTTCGCCGTCCCGGCGGTCATCATGGCCGATGGCGCCCGAAACATCACAATCGACAAGTGCGAAGTGGCCCACGTTGGCTTGTACGCCATCTGGTTCCGCCGCGGATGCCACAATTGCCGCGTCACGCAATCGCTTCTCCACGACTTAGGCGCCGGGGGGGTACGCATCGGCGAAGGCGAGATTGCTCCCGACGAGGCCAACCGCACGCATCACATCGTCGTCGATAACAATATCATCCGCCAAGGCGGACGAATCTTTCCAGGCGCCATCGGCGTGTGGATCGGCCACAGCGGCCATAACCAGGTAACCCACAACGATATTTCCGACCTGTTCTACACCGGCATCTCGGCCGGATGGCGCTGGGGCTACGCCGAAAGCCTCGCCACGCACAACACGATCGACTTCAACCACATCCACCACCTCGGCCAGGGCGTGCTGAGCGATATGGGCGGCGTTTATACGCTCGGCCCGTCGAAAGGGACGACCGTCAGCAACAACGTGGTACACGACGTTTATTCTTACGACTACTACGGCCGCGGCGGCTGGGGACTCTACAACGACGAAGGCAGCTCCGAAATCGTGCTCGAAAACAACCTCGTCTACCGCGTGAAGACCGGAACGTATCATCAACACTATGGCAAGGAAAACCGCGTCCGCAACAACATCCTCGCGCTCAGCATGGATGGCCAAATTCAGAGGTCCCGCGTCGAGGATCATGTGTCGTTCATTTTCGAAAACAACATCGTGTATTGGAAAGACGGCCCATTGGCCGTCGCCGGTTCGCTCAAAGATGAACGCGTGGTCTTGCGCAACAACGTGTACTGGAACGCCACCGGCAAACCGGTCGATTTCCAAGGCATGTCGCTCGCCGAGCGGCAGAAGAATTCGCTCGATCTCGGCTCGATCATCGCCGATCCGAAATTTGTCGACCCGGAAAACTTAGACTTCCATCTTCAGCCCGATTCGCCCGCGCTAAAACTCGGCTTCAAACCGTTCGACTATTCCAAAGCCGGCGTCTATGGCGACGAAAAATGGTTGGAAACCGCAATATCGTTCACGTATCCCAAGGTTGATTTCGCCCCCAAGCCGCCAAAGACCAAATGACATGCGGATTAGTTACTCGGGTGAATTCAAACTTCAAATGCGACAGATAACATCGGATGGGAGTTACGATAAAGTGCGCGGCGATGATTGCACCGGAGGGGCAAAGTCCGAGCTTTCTCGGTTCGAAGAACTAGCTGAGCCTGACCAGACATTGGATCGACTGCCCCCGGCTTTGCCGGGGGTTCGCCGCAGTGTCACGATACATGAATGGCTGAACCCCCAGCAAAGCCGGGGGCTGAAAGCGGTTCTAATTCCCGGACACCTTCAACGGGTTTGTCGCAATTGAAAGGTGAATTCACCTTTGCCATCGGCCATTTCTGAAATACCCCAATTTCAAATGACCAATGACAAAAGACAAATCGACTCTTCCTCCGTGCCTCCGTGTCTCCGTGGTGAATGAATTGTCGAATTGAACCACGGAGGCACGGTGAATTCAGATTGGTCATTGGCAATTTTATTTGGCCGCCCCGCGCTCCGCTCCGCGTCGCGGCTAAACACCCACCCCCTACACAACATCCCTTCTGGCCCTCGACCCTCGACCCACCAAGTGGCCAAGAATTTTAGTGGAACTGTGTACCGTAACCTGCTAAGATGCCCCCGGTTGTTTTGCAGGTTGTTTTGCAGGTTGTTTTGCGGGAGGGGGCTTTCGGCCTCGATAAACCGTCGTCCCACTTAGCCCCTGGTCAATGACCGGGGGCCGTATGAAGCCCCCACCCAACGACAATCACCCACCCCCGCGGTTAAGTGTTCGCAACCATGAGCAAAATCATCGATTATTGCAACACCCCACCCCGGGAACACGCTTCATATCCCGGCGAAAATGCCCACCATCCGGCGCAATAATCGCCGATTATTGCATCCAAAAACACGTTTCGGAGCCCGTTGCAATAGGCTCAAAAATACAGAAAGAGGTTGTTTATGAACGGCTTGGCGCGGTCGCGGCTACGCCACTTTGGGCGGCGCCGGCATCTTCTTGCCTTTAAGCTGGTAGACGTAGGCCAGCACCTCGGCCACCGCGGCGTAGGTCTCGGTGGGAACCGGCTTGCCCACGTCCACTTCCTTGTAGAGCAACTGGGCCAACGGTTTACGCTCGACCACGGGGATGTCGTTCTCCAAGGCCAGCCGACGGATACGCTGCGCCAGCACGCCCGCCCCCTTGGCCACCACGATCGGCGCCGCCATTTCCTCGGGCGCGTATTGAATCGCAATCGCAAGTTCGGTCGGGTTCGTCACCACGACGTCGGCCTTGGGCACGCCCGTGGCGATGCGGTTCAGCACCATCTGCCGCTGGATCGCTCGCCGACGCGATACGATCTGCGGATCCCCCTGAATGTTTTTCATCTCCTCGCGGATTTCCTGATGCGTCATCCGCAGGTCTTGCTCGAACTTCCAGCGTTGCAGGCCGTAATCCAGAATCGCCAAGAGGAACAGCACCAGGCCGATCCACAACGCCGTATCGAGCGACATCTTCACGAGGAACTTGGCGAACTGCGGCGTATCGAGTCCGGTGGAGCGCATCACGTCATTCCAACGCAGCCACACGATGGCCGACGCCACGATCCCCACGATCAGCACCTTGAACAGGCCGAAGCCCAGCTTCGATACGCCTGTGAGCGAAAAAATGCGTTTGAGGCCCGAGGCCGGGCTAATGCGGCTGATATCGGGCGTCAACCGGTCGGGCAACCAAAGCAGGCCGATCTGCAACACGGTACCGAACACACCGCCGAGCATCATAAGGCCGAGGATCGGAAGCAGCACCATCCCCAAGCCGTAACCCACTTGAATGACCTGAAAGACGAGCGTTTCCTGGGTCAAGCGCAGTTCGTTCACCTGGCCCAGTTGATTGCGCATGGTTTCGGCGCAGAATTTCAGAAGCCCGCCGCCGAACATCATCAGGAGCAGCGCGCCGAGCATCAGCAGGGCGGCCGAGCCGAGGTCTTGGCTGTACACAACCTGCCCTTGCTCGCGGGCTTCCTGCCGACGATGCGCTGTGGCTTCAAACGATTTTTCGCCGGCAAACTCTGCCATGACAGCGGATTAGTTAGGAGATATCACCAGGTGAATTCAAACTTCAAATGCGACGCACAACATCGGATTGGAGTTACGATAAAGAGTGGGAGGATAATGGTTCCGAATAGGAAAGTCCTCGCTTTCTCTGCTCGTCGAACCAGTTGAGAGTGGCCGGGCATTGGATAGATAGCCCCCGGCTTTGCCGGGGGTTCGCAGCAGTGTCACGATACATGAATGGCTAAACCCCCGGCAAAGCCGGGGGCTGAAGACGGTTCCAATCCCCGGACACGCTCAACTGGTTTGTTGCAATGGATATGTGAATTCATCCCAATGGCAATTCGACTCCTTCTCCGTGTCTCCGTGGTGAATGAATGGTTGAAATTCACCACCTGGAACACGAAACGCACGAAGAAGATAACCTGGGGATCATGGTTTGAACCGTGGAGTTGATTGTGTCACCTTGGGAACGAACGACAAACTCTATCGACTCAGGGCCAATGCCTCTTGAACTCGCAGCAGCGTATCGGTGGCGGGGTCTTGGAACACCCACGCTGCCGCGCCGATCGAAAGGAACAACAGCCCCAACGTAAGAAGTGCATTCACGCCGAAGCCAACGGCGATCACGTTGATCTGCGGCACGGTGCGGCTGATCAGCCCGAGCACGAGGTTCGCCAACAACAGGGCCACCGTAAGCGGGGCGGCGGCCCGCACACCCAGCATGAACGCCTGCGAGAGGATCGCCACAACGACTTCGACGAAGCCATCGCCCAGGGCGGCCTGCCCCGGCGGAAATGCGGTGAACGTTTCAAGTAGCGATTCCGTCATGAGCCGATGCCCGCCGATGGCCACAAAAACAGCCACGGTAAGAAAGTAGAACAACTGCGAGAAGACGGAGACATCTTCGTTGAAGCCGGGGTTGAACACGTCGGCCAACGAAATGCCGCTCATTTGGCTCACAATTTGGCCCGCCACCTGAATGCCGGAGAACAAGATTTGAAGCCCCAACCCCAACAACAAACCGACCAGGGCTTCGTTCGCAATCAGCTTGCCGTAACCCGCCAGGTTTTCGACCGGCGGCAACGAAGTGCCGAGCAACACCGGTGCAACGAGCAGCGACAGCATCACGGCCAGCAGTGCCCGAACCTGCCGCGGCATGGCTTGGGTGCCGAACAAGGGCGCGGTCATCACCATCGCCGACGTGCGTGCCAACACGAGCGTGAACACCACGAACCGGCTTACCAGCAATGTTTCCAGACCAGCCATGAACGGTTAGGCCAACTACATCGTGTTGGGGATGTTCTCGATCAATTCGCGCGAGTACTCGATGAGTCGCGTCAGCACCCACGGAAGCGACAGCCCCAACGCCACGACCATCGCTACAAGCTTGGGCACGAACGCCACCGTTTGCTCTTGGACTTGCGTGAGGGCCTGAAGCAAGCCGATAACAAGGCCCACCAGCATGCCCGCCACAAGCACCGGCGCGGCGATCAACGTCGCCACCATCAGCGCTTCGCGGCCCAGGTCAATTGCGTCTTGGGGATGCATGGGAGTTGCGGAGTTGCGGAGTGAGGAGTGAGGGACGGGATTTGTTTGCGGTGGTCTCGGTGTGCCCTGTGCTCTCTGTGGTGAATCACGGCTCATTTCACAACAAATGGAAACTTTGCAGCAGCATTTCCACGACGAGTCGCCAACCATCCAGCAGCACGAAAAGGAGCAGCTTGAAGGGTACCGAAATCATGACGGGTGGCAGCATCAACATGCCCATCGAGATCGTGACGCTGGCCACCACGATATCCAGGATCACGAATGGCAAGTAAATCTGAAAGCCGATGAGAAACGCCGTCTTCAGTTCGCTCAGCATGAACGCCGGCAGCAGGGCCACGAGTGGCACTTCGCGCTCGCCTTCGCCGGCATCGTAGTACACGTAGTTGGGCATCGCGTCGGCCGCGTCGCCTTCCGCGGGCAAGTATCGCAGAAACAAGTGCACGTCGTCGTCGTTACCCATGCGTTGAATCTGGTTGGCCATGAACCGACGCATTGGCGCGGTCGAGCGGCTAAACGCTTCATCCAAACCAATCTCACTGTTCGTGTACGGCTGGATGCCTTGGTCGTACGACTCCTTCCACACGGGTGCCATCAGGAGCAACGTCATAAACAACGCAATGGAGGTCACCACCTGGCTTGGCGGCAACTGCTGCGTGCCGAGCGCCTGCCGCAACAGCCCGAGCACGATGATGATCCGCACGAAGCCGGTCGTCATGAGCAGGATGGCCGGGGCCAGACTCACAACGGTCAGCAGAAGCATGATTTGCAGCGTCGAAGCAAGGCCTTTGGGACTGGTCCAATCGGCTGGCCCACCCAGGTTGTTCGGCACGAGCGAAGCCACGGGCGAATCGCCCTCGGCCAGCGCGGGCACGGCACCACACAGCACGACTGCCACGGTGGCCACCGCAAGGAACAACCCAAGTTGCTTTCGATTAAGCACGGCCTACCTCCCGTTGGTTGCGGTAAGCCGCGGCGGCCGAAGTCAACGACATCGGCATCGAGCCGCCGCCCAAGAATCCGCCCGTAACAGGTTCACTGGTGAATTGCTGGAAAACTTCCTCGAACGCTTTCGTCGAACTGTGCGCGCCGAACTGTTGGCATAGCCCCACGATGCGGTCGACTTCAACGGGATCGGTTACTTCGGTCAACGTCACAGGTCCGCTTGGGGTGGTTGCCACGAGCACAAGCTTGTTCCCCACGCGCAGCAGATCGGCATGGTGCCTGCCTGCCAGAGCCACGCGGCCGAGCGCGCAGACGGCTTCGGCGGGTACCACGGTTTTTCCTCGGCTGAACTTGCTGGAACCCTTTCGCAAAGTCCAGGCGAACACCAAGAATGCACCGATGACAATCGCCAGGGACGAGCCCATCGTGATCAGCGTTTGTGAAGGGATGCCAAACTCGAGCATTTGGCGTACCCCTTGCGCGGGCCGATTGCCGGCGGTGGCCGTTGCGGTTCGCTTGGAGGGATTCGGCGGCGCGAGTCGACGGCCGCCATCGGGCTTGCCTGCCGAAACGTGCGAAGCAACTGGAGTCCGCGAATCCACAAGGGCTGGCTCGGCAACCGGCGGGGCTGAGGACGCTGGAGTTGCCGCAACGGGCGGAGCGATCTCCACGACAGCGGTTGGAACGACCGCCGTGGCCGGCATGTACACCGAGGTGCCTCGGCTATCCTGCCAGTCGGGCGGCGCGGGCGTTCCTTGGCCGTACACCGTGGAAGAAAACGAAACGGTTCCCACCATGCAGAGGATCAAGAATCGCATTCGGCAAGTGCCCATGAAGACCGCGCTTCCGAGCAACCACTTACGGAGCGTGGTTGCCTTCAAGAACGAGAAGAGAGTTCGATGAGTCGTCGAGAAGAGGGGTGGGTTATAGCGAACCCTACACAACCCATCCAGGGCAACCCGCAGGCATGAAGAGCTGAATTTTCAGCACGGCAGTTGGGGGGGCGGTTGAAAGGCGAATCGCTGTCCGCGCGAAAAAAATCAGGCCGCCGACCCTAGCATTGCTAGCGGTCGTCGGCCTGACGTGGGTGGAACCCGTTGAACAGTGCCTGTAGGGATAACGTATGATTCAATGACAAACAGATGATTCTCAATTCGAGGCAAGATGAATTAGGTTCCGCAGGGATGCCCAACCGGTTCCGCCGCAAGCTCATCCAGAAACGCCACGGTCATCGGCGGCAATGCCGCGGCGTTATTGGGAGCGCTGGGGGCAGTCGCGTCTTCCCCCGGCATTTCTCGATGATCGACGCACTCGAACTCGCGGGCGGCCTGTTCCAGTTCCCCCCGCAAGATGCGAACATTGCGTGGTGCGTCGATCGCCACCGTTACTCGATTCCCCGCGATGCGGCGGATCTCCAGCACGATGTCGTCTCCCACGTGAATCCGTTCACCAACTTTTCGACTTAGCACTAACATCCCAATCAACTCCTTGTCTTCGTCAGACTGCGTGTAGGCCCGGGTGAAAGTTTCCTCTGCCAGGGCATTTGCCCGCGCATCGCGGTTGGCATAGTGAATAAGCAAGGGGCGTGCCAAGAATTACCGCCGCTATAACAAAAATAGCACACTTGAAAAAAGTGCTGAAAACGCCGGGGATTTCAGCGTCTTTCGCCCAGTTGCCGCCGCGGGGCAAGGCCCACGGCAAGCCGACCGGCACGCCCTGGGGTCTCATTCCGAGACAATTATCCTGCTTTGAGACTTCCGCCGACTCCACAGTCCATTCTCGAAATGGCCTGTTCTCGAAGCGTTCGTGGCGTAGCTCAACGGGGCGAATTGAACCTGGGCTGAGGAAGTGGTTGGCCAGGAAGCTGGCCACCGGGCAGTGCCTCGCTAGGCAATCTGGCAAGTGCCGTGTTGGCGGGCTGATTGCCGGAGCCGATTTGGTATCGCGTCGTCGCGCCGGGTGTGTACGATGCTTGGCTTCCCGATGGGACGCCTTGCGGCATGGCTTGTTTGTTCGTCAGCAAGCTTTCCTTGCGAAGCGATTCGGCGGGCTTCGCGGAATCGGCGGCCGTCGTCGCGCTGGCTACCGCACCGCCACTCGTTGGTGAATCGCTTGCCGCGGTCACACTCGATGCGGGCTTTGCTTGTAGATCATCCGCCGGTGCCTGATGCGATGCCAAGGCAACGCCCGAGTTTGGGGTCGGGGTCTGCTTCGCAAATTGCTTTGGAGATGCGAAGAGACTTTCGCCCGTGACGCCGATCGCGGGAGTCGGGACAAGCGTTGCAAGAGCCGAGTCGGTCTCCGATTTAATCGTGGTGCCGGCGAACGTTGTGCTGTCGTAGATCGTGCCACGTCGGAAGGGCCCCGCGCCCATAATCCAAACGTCGTTGGCCGAGCTTTCCTCGCGCACGACTCCCGATTGCCAAACGGGTGCGCCGCTGGCGCGGTGATAGGCGAACACGGCCAGCTTGGCAACCCCACGCTGGTCTCGTCGTTTGGCGATCGGGATTTCCGGGATCACGGCCGGAACGGGCTGAACGACCGGAATCTGGGGCACGTTCATCGAGGGGATGCCGAACAGCAGGTCGTTGCGGTCTGTTCCCACCGCCCCGGCGCGTGCCTCGACGATGAACTCTGCTTCCTCGCGTTTATCACGCAGGTCGCAACCGCTGGCAAGCAAGTGTTGACGCAACGTGCTGATGTAGTAGTTCTTATCGACCGTGTCGGAGAGTTTGCTGTCGTCGAGAAATACCGATTGCCCTGCCAGGGTCCGCAGGTTCATCGATTGAACAGCCCGGTCGATGGCGTCTGAGATGAGAAGCTGCTCGGTGGCCGTCCGCATGGTATCGCTCGAACGGGTAACACCGCAGCCAGCCAGAGGCAAGGCCGTGAACCCCACGACGACGGAGAGCGCAAGAGTGCGAGTTGAGAACCACATGATGCCAATCGAGTTGCCCGCAAAGAACCGTTCGGCGAAAGCGGGCCATGACGCGTGTCCTGGAAACACCTTGCTGCTCCAACATGAAAGCAGCACTTGGGGTGGCGGATTATAGCGGACCACGGGATCACCCCAACCCCAAATCGGCCGGGGATGGCGGCGATGCTATCGTTGCATCGGCTGCCTAGGCTGGAAGGGGAGTAGTTAAGTAGGTCAGGCTCTGCCTGACAATTGCCGAGGCATCCTGTCAGGCAGAGCCTGACCGACTGTGGGGTCCGGACATCGATAGGCTGCTGGACGATGAGTTCTCATTGATACCGAGCAGGAATACAACCTGGGCGACGTCTCCTGGCCGCTCACCGACCACCTCGGAAGCGTCCGTGATGTGCTCGACCACGACGCGAACGTCATCGACCATGCCATCTACGATTCCTACGGCCAACTGGTCGAAGAAACGAGCCTCGCCACGCCGGGTGCCACGGCTGACCCGCCCCCTACCCCAATGGCCCCAACTCGTGGCACGGACTTCAGTCCGTGCAGCCAGCCCCGCGCGAACCACCTCACGGATTAAAGTCCGTGCCACACCTCGCTCGCCCGCCCCGCGCTCCGCTCCGCGTCGCGGCTAAACACCCAACCACCACCCAACCTCCCTTCTGGCCCTCGACCCTCGACCCTCGACCCACCAAGTGGCCAAAAATTCTAGTGGAATCGTGTACCGTATTCTGCTAAGATGCCCACACGCCGAATCAGCGGCCAACGGCTCTTTGACAATTTACCCGACCCCCACGCCCCCACATCGGGTACGCGCTCCGTGGCGCATCGTGTGCAATCGTCCCATTTAGCCCCCGGTCAATGACCGGGGGCCTGGCGAATCACCCACCCCACGACAATCCCCCACCCCCGCGGTTAAATGTTCGCAACCATGAGCA
>JADZFK010000084.1 GCA_020849945.1 Pirellulales bacterium
ATCAAGGTCTGATCGGCCTCACCGACAGATACCTTGAGTTACAACAGTAAAAGAAACCGCCGGATACGATGAGTACGTCCGGTGGTGTGGGAGGACGGGAGCCGCGAGGCTCCCTCCTACCCGATTCTTGCCGTTGCCGAGCCATACTGTAAGCCGCCAAGTTGCGGTATGATGGGAGCATCCTATCCGACGACAAGAGTCATCATTGGTTTTCATTCATCACCAGGAAGGCCGCCATGAGCGTCACCGCTGCCGCATTGCGGGAGTTGCATCGAATCCACCAGCGACTGGCCGATCTGCGTGATCGGTTGGAACGAGGCCCGAAGCAGGTGCGTGCCCGCGAGGCGAATGTGGCTCAACTCGAAGCCAAGCTCGCCGAGGCGCGCGATCGCGCCAAACAAACGCAAATGGCGCTCGATCGCAAACAACTCGACCTCAAGAGCGGCGAACACAAGGTGCTCGATTTGCGGGTGAAGTTGAACGCGGCCAACAGCAATCGCGAGTACCAGGCGCTGCTCGAACAAATTGCCGCCGCCGAAATGGCCGGCAGCGTTCTTTCGGATGAGATTTTGGAAGGCCTGGAGAAGATCGACCAACTGCAAGCCGCCATCAGGGAGGCCGAGAAGAACCTTGCCGCCGGTAAGCAAGACCTCGACAAGATGCGCCAGTCTGTGGAATCATCGGCCGCGACGATTCAACGAGATATCTCGCAACTGGAAACAGAACTTGCTCAAGCCGAGAAATCGTTGCCCGCGGATATCAAGCCCGAATACGAGCGGATCGTGCGAAGCAAAGGCGCCGACAGCCTTGCCGCGGCCGACGACGGCGTATGCACCGGCTGCGGCCAACAAATCACGCTCAACATGCAGAACGAACTTAAGCTCGCAAAGCTTGTGTTCTGCAAAGCCTGTGGACGGTTGCTATATTTATCGGAGTAGGAATCAGGAGCCTTGTTGCTAGGCGTGAGATCATGATACCCATGAACGCTTGAAAGCACTTTCAATGTTGAGCGTGGGAATTAGAAAACAGACGAGATTGCACTTGGTAATTCGTTGAAGGTATAATTCAACTATGGAACCTGATGAAGTTCGAACGTGGCTGCGGCGTTCACCCATACGCATCCGTATGAACAATGGGGATATGTATGAAATCGCCAGCCCGGAATTTGCCATCGTTGGAGACTATTCGATGTCGGTATTGGTGCGTGACAATGGCCGCCTCCTGAATAAGATTCTCGCCCTTGTGAATATCTCGGAAATTACCGAGGCTGCGGAATCGGCGCAGCAATCCCGGTAGAGATTTGGCAGGTCCGTTCCATGATTCAATTTGGGTGAGTGCATTGGAAACCAACCCGAAGCGTCAGCGAGGGAAAGTGTTCTTTTTCCCTCGCTGACGCTTCGGATTGGTGAGTCCTCACGGACCCGAACATGAAAAATTGATCCGGTCTTGGAGATACTGGGCGGTCTTTACAGCCTCATTGGACTGGCGGAAAATAATGAACAGCTCGAGGCTTCCCCCACGGGAGGCCGTTTTTTGTTGCGTCACGTAAAATCCTAATCCATGACCTCGTCGATGCAGGTCTTTCTGGCCCTCGACGCTAACCCCTTGACCCTCGACCAAACCATGTCCGATCGCGTTCCCATGACCCGTGCCGGCTACAACAAAATCAAGGCCGAGCTGGATGAACTAGAAAACGAAAAGATGCCGGAGATTACAAAGCGGATTGCCGCCGCGCGGGCCGAGGGCGACCTGAGCGAGAACGCCGAGTACCACGGTGCCCGCGAGTCGCAGGGGTTGCTGCAAGCGAAGATCAATTTGCTCAAGGAGAAGCTTGCCAAGTCCATCATCATGGATAACGCGAAGTTGCCAAAGGATCAGGTGGCATTTGGTTGCACGATCGTTGTGAAGGACCTCAAGTTTGGCGATACCGAGGAGTTCACGCTCGTCGGCGCGGGCGAGGAAGATTACGACACAGGCCGCATCAACATTGCCAGCCCACTCGCCCAAGGGTTCGTCGGCAAGAAAGTCGGCGACAAGGTGGAAGTTGCCGTCCCGGCCGGTACGAACAAATTCGAAATCCTCGAAATCAAGTTCGAGGAGGAGTAAGAGCTTTCTCAAGCCTTCAAGCCGGCGCGATCGTGTCGGCCTCCGCTCGTTTACGCCGCGTCTATTTGATCCGGCTTTCGATCGGCCTGCTGGTTCGTCGTCGCACGGGGGCGGACGTCCGAGCGGCGAACGGCACGGCGAATCGTTCGCTTCTTGCGAGGCTGTTGGCTTGCCACTTCGTAGGGCACGCTTGGCCCCTGGCTTTCGTGCGGGCCGCTCACGGCATCGGCCACCCATGTCTCGTCGAACTCGCTCTGGCCGATGGCCTGTAGCTCGGCGTTCGGATGCACACGGCCTGAACGCGCCCCGCCAGCCGTGGCATGGTGTGTTGCCGACCATGCCGCGGTCTTGCATTCGCTTGGCCATTGCCGCAAACTTGCCATGCCTCGCACATCGGCCCCCATCGACGAAAGTCGCTCAATAGCCTGTTGCCGGCGAGTGAATACAAACACCTGGTGCCCGTGGCGGCAGAAGCCATCTAGCACGGCGACAAGTGCCCCAGCCGAGCTCGAATCGAGCCGCTCGAACGGCTCGTCCAGCACGAGCGGCAGCCACACGCCCTGCCTGCTGGCAGCCGTGTGAAGCGACAGGCACAAGCTGATATACACCAGGTCGTGCTCCGCCGCGCTCAACCGATCGACTGGGATCGTTGCTCCCTCGCGGCTTACCACATGAGCCTCGCGCCCTTGCCCGATGAGCATGAGCCGCACGAGGTTGCCGTTCGTAAGTTGCGCGAGAAAATCGGAAGCGCGATAATGTTGTTCGCCAGAAACGATCGTGCGATCGGCATGCAAGGGGCCGCCCGCCGCTGTTTCGAGTTCGCGCTGCGCGGCCGCCAGGTCGTGTTGAATATGTTCGATCGATCGCATGGAAAGCAGCGAGGCCCGTTGCCGTTCGAGCGTATCGAGTTCCGCATGGAGCGTCTTGAGCCGAATTGCCGCGGCACTCACCTGTTCGACAAGCCCGAATCGTTCGTGTTCCAACTCCATTCGGCGGCTTTCCAATTGCTCGGCGTCGGCCTCGCTAAAACCAAGCCGCGTGTCGGGGGAATCTTCATGGGCCGAGCGCGCGGCCCACGTGTGTGCGTGCCGACGCGCGAGCAAATGCTCCAGGTGCCGGCGTAGTTCGAGTTGCGTCCGCACAAGCCCCTCGAGTTCGCCTTGAAGTTCGGTCGCGCTCAGTGCGCAGCGCTGATCCTGTATGCACTGCTCCATGAGGTTGAGTTGCCGCTCGATTGTTTCGGCAATCGGCCTCAAGCGCGGATGCGCCTCGCGGCACATGCAGTGCTGCGAAGCGGTTGCCCGCGCAAGCCGCGATATTTCGCCCGATAGATCGGCCGCCAGTTGTTTGCAAACGGCCAACCAGGTTTGTTGATCCGCAATGGCCGCCGGGCCGCTACGAGCCGTTTGCACCTGCGAAAGCCGATTTCGCACAGCGCCCTCGCGGGCGGCAAGTTCACCGAGCATCTGCCGAGCGTGTTCGATTTGGGCGTCTAGCTCGATCAGCGGCGTTGTGGGTTGGAGCTGCTCGTCATCGGCCTGCCAACGCAATTCCACGTTCAGTTCCAGCCGCCGGTATCGCAACCGAGCATCGGTTTCCGCGAGCGATTTCTCGACCGCCGCCAGGCGATCGTGCAAGGCATCATGGCGCTCTTGCTGCTCGCGGGCAAGTCGATCGAGCTCGCGCCAGCGTGTTTCCAATTCGCCGCTTGCCCGCCGCTCATCGGCAAGCCGCGATTCCAACTCGTGCGCTAAGTGATCGCGTCGCGCGGCCAGATCGGCCACGCGACGCGAAACGTGCGGACCACCGTCCTGGTGAATCGATTGAAAACCGTGCGCAAACTCCTTCGAAAGCAGTTCGCGCACGTCGGGCGAATGGTGAAAGCCCACGGCACACAGCGGTGCCAGCACGCTTGGCGTCAGGTTGCCCGCCAATCGCTGTGTGGTTCGGTGATCGACCGCCGAGTGATCGAGCGTGGCGATGGTCAGTCGCAATCCAAGACGCGGATCGCGCGTTCGGCGCAACCGATACCGCCCGCCATCCCCTTCAACCAGTATTTCACCTTCGGGGATGGAGAGGCCCGATTCGCAGCACGCAAGCTTGCCGAAAAGTAGGTGCCCCATGAGCGCGGCGAGCGTACTTTTGCCGCTGTTCGAGGGGCCACAGATCGCCGTCAATCGGCCAGAGAGGGAATCCAAACAAACCCCGGGCCAGCCTGCCTCGCCGTAGACCAATACCTTCGTCACTCGCATAGATGGCCTCCTTGCGTCGTCCTAGTAACCTAGACAAAACCCAGCAGCGCCGCAGGATAGCTTTTCCCGCCCCTGCGAACAACGCCAGCTAGCTACTGCTGGCGCTGCCAGCAACGCATGCGGCCAAGAGGAGTGAGGAGTGAGGAGTGAGGAGTGAGGAGTGAGGAGTGAGGAGTGAGGAGTGAGGCTGGTTGCTAATGGATGGGGGGCTAGGGGTGGCCCTCTCACTCATTCTTGCGCAAGCGTAGTTCCCCAAAACGTTTTTTCCATGCGGTCGTCGTTTTCACATCGTCCTGTTCATCGTGGTGGGTGATAAACATCGCGGCGATGCCGTGTTCTTCCGCGCACTGGGTGCCGCGTTGTGGGCCGAGCACGAGGAGGGGCGTATCCCAGCCATCGGCTTCAAGGCACGTGTCGGCCGCCACGGTGACGGAAGCCAGCGTGTGTTCGACGGGGCGGCCCGTTGCGGGGTCGATGATATGCGAATAGCGTCGCCCTTGGTAATCGAAGAATTTGTAGGTGCCACCGGCGGTTGCGAGTGCTGCATGGGCGAGCGGCACCGCCGCAAGTAGATCGCGCTGTCCGGCATCAGGCCGCTCGATTGCGACGCGCCACGGCGAGCCATCCTCTCGTGTGCCAGCCGCCCGCACTTCGCCGCCCAGCTCGACCAGAAAACTACGAACGCCGCGATTGCTTAGCTGTGTTGAAATCTGGTCGATCGTGTAGCCCGAGGCAATGGAGGAAAGATCGATTTCCACCCCGGCCACCCGTTTGCGCAAGGCTGGCGAAGCCGATCGCAATTCCAACTGATCGTGCCCAACACGTTCTCGGGCGGCGGCAATTTGATCGTCCGAAGGCGGCTCGAACGCGTGCTCGGCACCGCCGCGTTTGGCTTGAGCTCGCGGCCCGAAATGCCATAGCCGAACGAGTGGCCCAACCGTTACATCCAAGGCCCCGTTCGTTTTCTGGCTGATGCTTTGCGCTGCCGCCACAACGCGCAGTGTGGGTGGCGATACGTCAAACCATGCGCTGGCCGGTGCGCGGTTGAATCGGCTGACTTCGGAATCGGCCCGATAGGTGGACATCTGCCGATCGACTGCATCCAAGATGCGATCGATCTCGCGTTGTATTTCAGGTTCATTCAACCCCGTTGTTGGGGGTACGATTTTGATGTGGTAGGTCGTCCCCTGCGCCGGGCCTGCAAGCTCGATGGTTTCGGCCAGGCAAGGTTCGCTGAAGGCGGCCCCCAGGTGAAAGGCCGTTGCAGCCAGCAAAAAAAATCGGATGAATCGCATGGGGGCGTTGACCACGTTCACAAGCTGGCGCTATACTCGACCGCTTTAGTTTCAATCATTCGCCAGACACTTAGTCCGCATTTCTCACAATCAACACCACGGAGGCACGGAGCCACGGAGACAACCAAGTAGCAAGTACCCCTACCACAATCAATGGCGGAAACACCCTGTTTCGTAGCTACGGGCGGTTGACCTTGCTTCAAACGATCTTTTGGCTTGTTCCCCGTGACCTCGGTGTGCCCCGTGGTGAGAAATCCGGGTTAGGCGTCCCAAAATTCAATTGTAGGACGAGTTCGGCGAGAGGAGTAGTTGGGATGAAAATACACGAGTATCAGGCGAAACAACTTCTCCGCGAAGCGGGGGTTTCGGTGCCGGCGGGCATCATGGCCACCTCGGCGGCTGAAGCGGCCGCGGCCTTTACAACGCTCGGCGGTTCGCTCGCGGTGGTGAAGGCTCAGATTCACGCGGGCGGACGCGGCAAGGGCACGATCAAGGATAACCCCAAGCAACACGGCGTCCAACTCGTCCGCAGCGCGGCCGAGGCCACTTCAGTGGCCGGGGCATTGCTAGGGCACGAGCTCGTCACCATACAAACGGGCCCCGAAGGGCAAGCGGTTCGCCGTGTGCTCGTGGAAGCGGGGTGCGAGATTGCCCGTGAACTTTATCTTGGCATCGTCATCGACCGCGCCGCTGGTTTGCCCGTTTTGATGGCTTCGAGCGCGGGCGGCATGAATATCGAAGACGTTGCCGCAAAAACGCCAGAACTCATTTTCAAGCAGAACTTCTGCCCCGACGCCGGCCTGCAGTCGTACCAGGTGCGCAAGCTGTGCGCCATGCTAGACCTGAAGGGGACCAGCGTGCGATCGGCCGAGAAATTCATGAAATCGCTTTGCAAGCTGTTCGTTTCGCTGGATTGCAGTCTCGTTGAAATCAACCCGCTGGTCGTGACAAAAGCGGGCGACCTGCTCGCGCTCGACGCCAAGATCAGCTTCGACGACAATGCTCTCTTCCGCCATCCGCAGTTAGAGGAACTACGCGATACTTCGGAAGAAGACCCGAATGAGCTTCGCGCCGGCAAGGCCGGGCTGAGTTATGTGCAGTTGGAGGGCAACATCGGCTGCCTGGTGAACGGCGCTGGCCTGGCGATGGCCACGATGGACCTCGTGAAACTCCACGGCGGCGAGCCAGCCAACTTTCTCGACGTCGGCGGCGGCGCCAACACCGAGCAAGTGACCGAAGCCTTCCGCATCCTGCTTTCCGATAAGAACGTGAAGGCCGTGCTCGTGAACATCTTCGGCGGCATCATGCGCTGCACCACAATCGCCAGCGCGATCGTCGAAGCCTACAAAACAGTCGGCTTCAACGTACCGCTGGTCGTTCGGCTGGAAGGAACTGAAGTTGAACAAGGCCGGAAGATACTGAAGGAAAGCGGCGTGGATATCATCGCCGCAAGCGACCTCACCGATGCTGCGAATAAAGTCGTCGCGGCCACAAGTTAGTCTTGTTCAGGCCCATTATGGCAAACGAAGATCGCGAGGACTGGAACGAACTTTGGGACGCTCGCTTAACTGCGCTTGAGACTGTTTTGGGGAAGTCTGGGGACGTGGTTTTTCACGGCGTAATTCCATTTTTCCTAGGTTGGGATTTGGGCGGTACCGCGGACATCATTCCGTTCTATAACCATCTGGATGGCGTAGTGTATGTGACGGCCGATTTGATTGGATCTAAAGCGCAGGAACCAAGCTTTCTCGGCGAATACGAACTCATGATTGTTCATCGTGATGAGCTTGAATGGGGCCGCGACCTTATCGGCCGGCTCGCGCATTACACGCTGGATGCAGAATTGAAAGCTGGCGATACGATGGACCTAGGACCGAAAACTCCAGAAGATTCACAAATCGAGGCACTTCTGTTCGACGATTATGCTTCGTTCGAAGTAATGGGCAATAAAGCGGGCTTGCTACTCTGCATGGGAATAACCAAAGATGAACTCAATGAGGCTCGGGACGAAGGATCGGCCAGTTTGATTCAGAAATTGAAAGCGGCCGACGTTTATCCATTCACTGATCTAAACCGTATGTCAGTAATCTAACTCCTTTCACAGAATCACTATCGCAATGAGTGTATTGATCAACAAAAACACCCGCGTCGTCTGCCAAGGCATTACCGGCAAAGCGGGCGAGTTTCATTCCAAGAATTGCATTGAGTACGGCACCAAGCTTGTCGCGGGCGTGACGCCCGGCAAGGGCGGGCAGACGGCGCTCGGCGTGCCGGTGTTCGATACCGTCCATGAAGCGGTCGAGAAGGAAGGCGTAAACGCCGCGATGATCTTCGTCCCGGCAGCGTTCACCGCCGACGCCATCCTCGAAGCGGTCGACGCCGGCTGCAACGTGGTCGTTGCCATTACGGAAGGCGTTCCGGTCCTCGATATGGTCCGAGTTTACAACCGATTGCGGATTGCGGATTGCGGATTGCGGATTGGGCAATCCGAAATCCGAAATCCGAAATCCGAAATCCGCCTAATTGGCCCCAACTGCCCTGGCGTCATCACGCCGGAAGAGTGCAAGATCGGCATCATGCCGGGCTACATCCATAAGAAAGGCCCCGTGGGCGTGATGAGCCGCAGCGGTACGCTCACCTACGAGGCCGTGTGGCAACTTTCAAACCTTGGCTTGGGACAATCGACGTGCATCGGTCTCGGCGGCGACCCGATTGTCGGCACGTCGTTCATCGACCTGTTGAAGCTGTACGAAGCCGATCCCGAGACCGAGGCGATCCTGATGATGGGCGAGATCGGCGGCACGGCCGAGGAGGAGGCTGCCGCGTTCGCCAAGCAGCACGTTACGAAGCCCATGGCCGCGTTCATTGCCGGCCGAACCGCGCCCAAAGGCAAGCGGATGGGCCACGCTGGTGCGATCATCTCGGGCGGCAAGGGCACCGCGGCCGAAAAGATCGCGGCCCTCGAATCGGCCGGCATTGAAGTTGCCCAAAGCCCCGCCGATATGGGCGCAGCCATGCAGCGGGCCATCAAGCGCAAGAGGTAGCAGGCAACCGCGGCGTCACCCTTCTTCCTAGCAACTCGCAACACACAACTCGCCCCTCGCCCCTACAACGTCTTGAGCTTGATGTTGCGCCAGCGAATTTCTTTGGGGTCTTTTTCTTTGCCCACCGCATGCACTTGCAATGCGATGAGGCCCGAGGGCGAGAATGCCTTTTCGTCGTTATCGGTGTAATCGGCGGCCGGCACGCCGTTGATCCATGTTTGAATCTGCCGCCCCTGCGCGCGAACTCGAATGTGGTTCCACTCACCGAACTTGAACGACTTGCGTGCCGCTTCGTTGTCGCTTAAATCATCGAGCCACCCGGCACCTCGAAGCCATACCACTTTGCCTTTGTTCTTGGTGGCAGCGTCGTCGAGACGGCCCCCTTCGTAATACAACCCGCCGGACCACGCCCGGTCGGCCTTCGGATCGATTTCCACCTGATAACCGTAGACCCGATCCTTGCCCTTTTCGGGTCGGTAGTGGCTGCGGATTTGTACGCCCGAGTTGAAGTTTCGATCGGCGATCTTGAAATCGTATTCCAACTCGAAGTCGCCGTAGTCTTTATCGGTGCAGAGAAACGTGTTGACCGTGTTCGGAGCACTGGTACCAACGACCTCACCGTGATCGACCCGGTAGGTGGCTGCCCCGCCCCGTTTTGTCCAGCCGGTGAAGTCTTTGCCATTAAACAATTCCACCGATTCGCCCGCCCATGCAAACGGGGCGACGACCAGAACCGCAAACAACGAACCAACGAAGCGACCAATAAGCCGGCTATCCATGATCAATATCCTGTGGGGAGGGGGCAAACAGGCTGGGCGGGGCAACATGCGCCGCAGAAGGCAGGCGTCTCGTACCGAGACGTTACTCCCCAATTCTGAACACTTGCCTCCCAATTGGCAACTACCCACGACCAAACGATAGGGCCGATCCGTTATCCATGTTCGGGACAGCCAGGACTCACGAACCCGAAGCGTCCGCGAGGGAATGTGTGCTTATTCCCTCGCGGACGCTTCGGGCTGGTTTCCAAACACTCGCCCAATTTGAATAACTGATCGGCCCTGCGCCCGGCCCGCACCTCGTAGAACGTTCGTGGATAC